>JBOHVR010000526.1:0-17881 GCA_050735755.1 Binatia bacterium | reverse complement strand
GACACGACGTCGGCAACCCGTTCGAGTTCGCTCCGGGTTGCGCGCTCTTCGTCCACAAGGAGCGCCGTTTCCCGAAACGTGATAGCTCCCAGGTTTTCCATGGCGCCCGAAGCAAAGTCCGGGATCGCGATCAGGTCCAGCTTATCGCCGGGATAAGGGATGTCGTAGTAGTCAGTGAAAAAGGAAAGCGAAAAAGTTCCAATCTCCTGAGCAAACTTGGCGAGGTGACGTTTGCCGGGCACGGCGCAGACGCGCACGGGAGCATTGCCAACCAGGGTCGGTTCCGTGCCCTCGAATTCGCCTACGATGAAGGCGACAAGATAAGACGACATCTTGATCGTGTCGGCAAAAACTACTTCTTTGGTCTGTGTGCCGGGCACGGGAGTTTCACGGACTACGCTCGCGTTCGAGATCGCCGTCAGCTCAGCGTCAACCACCAGAGTGATTTGAAATACCGCTTTGAATGCCGGCTCATCCCAGCACGGAAAGGCGCGCCGCGCGTCCGTCGATTCGAATTGGGTTGATGCAAGCACCTTCTGTTGGCCTTTCGCATCTTTATAACTACTGCGGTAAAAGCCATGCAGCTTGGTATTGAGAATTCCGGTGAAAGTTAAGTGCAATTGCCATGATCCGGCTTCCAAGAGGCGGGAGAAGCGCAGTACGGCTTGTTCATTGGGTTCATCGACCGATGCGGTTCCTCTTACTCGAGCTCCATTCAAAGCCTTGATCGAGACGCTCCGGATATCAATCTCCGCGGCGTTAAGAACGATTTCGCTTGTTGGCTGATGAATATGGACAACGACGGTTTCCTCGCCGGTAAAGGCAGAGGCTGCCAAGTTGGGGGCGAGCCGTATCTCATAACGTTGGGGCGTTACGATATCCGGCAACCGGTAGGGTCTTTGTTCTGCCATGAAAACTCCCTTGGATACTTTTGCGTGTTGGCTGGAAACAGAGATTCTCAGAATAGAATCCGGCTTCGGCGAGGTCAAGCGAGGCACAAAAGTTGGACAGATTTGGGCTCTGGTAGCAGGAAAGTACGGCGAGCTTGTCACGAGCGCTGCTGTCGCGTAACATGGGCGTCGTCCGTACACGCGCAACGAAAGGTAAGCTAAATACGTTTTACTTCGCTTATGGCTCGAACATGAACTGGGCGCAGATGCGGGGACGTTGCCCGTCCGCTCGGTTTGTTGCGTTGGCGGAGCTAAAGAACTATCGCCTCGCGTTCCCGTTGCGATCGAAGAGCCGCGGCTGCGGCACTGCCGGGGCGATTGCTGAACCAGGCCAAATGGTTTGGGGCGTCGTCTATGAGATCGAGGAGTGTGACCTTGGAACTTTGGATCGTGCCGAGGATTTCATTCGCGGGGGTGAAGACAACAGCTACACCCGAGAACAAAGAGAAGTCTACGCGTTAAGCGACGGCAATAAGCCGTTACTCGTTTCAGTTTACCTGCCGATACAACAGCAAAATCCGCCTCTGCCAACCGCTGAATACAAGCAACTTATCGTTCAAGGGGCGAAGCATTGGGGCTTGCCAGCGGAGTACATTCGCTTTCTGGAGGAAGTCAGGACGGCGCCCTAAGATCCTATAGCGAAAATCTGATTCCTGAGTAACGAATCGGTTCCCTCCCCTGGCCCCGCTTGTGCTTATTACCGGATGGCGTTAGGCGTTGTCAGATGCAACGGATACTGGACCTAAATCTTCAAGGGAGAGTCGAGTGGAAATCGTCAAGGCTACGCTTTGGCTTTACCAGCTTGCGCTAAGGCGGTCGTTTTTTCTCATCCGTAGAAACTGGGCAGTTCTCTTTGCCCCGCTGGCCTACAGCGTTATCTTGTCGGTGGCGAGCGCGGTTTTTTCCCGCTTGGGCTTCATCGGCGGGATACTGCTGCTGCTGGTTGCGGACGCGTGCATCAGCTCGGGTCTGTATCTCATTGAGAATCTTCTCAAGATGGGCAAGGTAGACGCCAACGATTTCGTCAAGGGGTGGAGGGTTTACCTTTTGGAGATTATCCAGGTTTCTTTCATTCTTTGGATACCGATGACATTGGCGGCGCAAGTCCTGTACGCGGCGCCCCAATGGCTTACTCATCATGGTGTTCCTCCGCATCCTTATCTATACGATCTTCAACGTCGTCCCCGAACTCCTCTATCAGACGCGGCTGGGAGGTTTAGAAGTCTTGTCCGCCAGCTACAATTTTGTCATCGAAAACTGGATTGAATGGTTTATTCCTAATCTGCTGGTCGGGGTTGCGGCGTACTTCGCTTTAGGCCCTTTGGCTCTTTTTGCCGGGCTTTTGCTTGAAGGCCTGCAAGTTTTTGTCGTCGTTGCCGTTGCGAGTTTTTTGATCTCCTATTTTATGGTGTTTCGCGGGGTTCTTTTTTCCATGCTGCGAGGCAGTACGCGCCGCAGCCGAATTTACAAGTACAAATTGGGAGAGCCCTTTCCAGGACAGAATGGGTGAACCGATCCCATGCAGCCGAACGTGATAAGTTTTTAGCAGCGTCAGGAGACGTCGGTGAAGTAGGGAACGGCTTTAAGCGCGATGCTCAGTGTCAGGAGCCCGAGAGCAATGAGCGCAAAGGGATGGAAATAGGGCACTTGCTTGCCGCGCGCCTTGACCAGGAACGTTCCTTTCTCCAAGCGGTTAATGTCCTGGTAGGCGTCTTCTAACTGCTTTGTGTCACGGACATCGTAGTATTTCCCTCCAGTGGACTGCACGGCGGCAATCAGGCGCGGCGCGTCGCGCGCGCGTTCCACTTCAACGCCGATAAAATGGATTCTGAAGCCCTCGTCGCGCGCCTTATTGATCGCTTGATAGACGTCGCGCCCGGTGTTATTTTCGCCGTCCGTTAGAATCACCATCACTTTACCCTTGTTGCTCCCCTGGCGCGCCTGTTTTGCCGACAAATCCATAGAGGTTAGGATCCCCTCGCCGATCGCCGTCTGGCCTTCGCTCGCGAGCGTCTTATTGTCCACCATACGTAGGTATTGGGTAAGATAGGGTGTGTCAAAGGTCATCGGGGCTACGACGTAACCATTTTCCGAAAAAACAACCACTCCCATGCGATCGCCGTGGCGTCGCCGGACAAAGCTCACCATTTCTTCTTTCACCGCGTCGAGCCGAGTTTTCTCCTTGGTCCGAATGCCCATGCGTTGTCGCTCCAGCGCGCCCCTCAGGTCGATGGGTTCCTGCATGCTGGAGGATAGGTCTAAATTCAAAAGGACATCAAGCCCTCTTTTGGCAATAAAGCGATCCGCCGACGGCAAAACGGGATTTAGGACGGCTACGATCAAAAACCCAAGCGCCAGAATTTCCAAAAACCGCGGCAGGTACACAATGCGTGACGCGGGCCGGATCTTCTCTTGGAGATAGAAGACGAGAGGGTGAGTGAAATAATTCTTCTTCTTGCGCCAGCGGATGATCGGAAGCGCGACAAGCGCGGGAATAAGAAGCCAAAGGATGTCCAGGCGCGTGAAAGCCATTGCGTAAACCTATGCGTAACGCCGCATCAATATCTCCAGCTCTTTCTGGACTTCGTCGCGCCACTTCTGGCCGCGCTGTGCGCCTTCTTTGCGATAGAGAACCTGGTCGCATTTTTCCAGTAGCGCTCTCACCGGCTCGGCGGAGGCCCCGTCCTTCGCTGAGTTTTTGAGCACGCTCTCGATCTCTTCGGGAGTAAGACTCTTCGCTTCGATCTCCAACCACTCGCCGAGATAGTTGCGCAGAAAGTGCGAGATCTCAGTGTAGAACCGCAACTGATCGTCCGCCGTTTCTTTGCCCACGAGTCTGATCTTTTTTAAAAAAGCCTGCGCCATTCTCTGGCGCGCGCGGGCACTGAGACGCCTTTTCTTCGGCCTGGCGGTGCGTACCGTGCTCCATAATCTCCTGGCGGCCTGGACGCCGAGAAAGGTGATGCCCGTTAGCCCTAGAAGAAGCGGAACGATCCAGTTTCGCGGTTGCACCCCGGTTGTTTTTTTCGCGTCCCGTAGCTTAGGATTGTCACCCGCGAGAGTGGACCGCAACCCTATCCGGGCTGCCGGCACCACGATCGTTTGCGCCTGCGCTTCCGACTGTTTTTCAAAGCCCGCGTCGCGCACGAAATAATAAAGACTAAAAGAAGGAATTCTCAGCTCGGGCTTGCCGATTTCATAAGCTGCCAGCGAAAGCGTAACCTCGAGGAGGTTCTTATTGTCGCCGAACGAGCCCTGCCGCACCGCAATGTCGCGTACGACAAAAGGCGCCAGGTTCAAATTTTCTGCCTTTAGATTATCGATAACAAAGTCGATATCCTTGTCATGCACGGCTCGGATCGTGTACTGCAGCGTATCTCCGACCCAGATGGCGGTTCGATCCGCGTAAGTCGAAATCTCAATTTTGGAGCGCTTGGCTTTAGAGGCGGGAGTCGCGGCGGCAACGAGGCCCAGTAGCATGAGCGGCAAGAGGCACAACAGGCACTTCTTCATCGTAGCCTCTTGCGCGCTAGAAAAAATCCGAGGAGGGGATCGAGAAAAGACTCGCCAACGTGGAGATAGAGATGGTCTAAATTCAAGCGATAGAGGGCGCGTTCGAGAGTTACCCTGCGCTCTTTCATCAAGGTATTGTAGAGGTTCCTTTTCCGCTGCGAAAGATTGAAGAGCATGGTTTCGCCCTGCTCCGCGTCGTGAAAACGCAGGAAACCTTTTCCGGCCGGTAATTCGCCATCCCAACCATCCTCGAGAATCAACGGAATGAAATCATGTTTTTGCGCCAGATGTTTGAGGAACTGCGACCCAAAGGCGTGCTCGACGTTGATGAAGTCGGAGATGCAAAATACCAGCGTCGGTGTTTTGAGCCGGCGGTCCAGATACTCTAAAGGACGCAAGAAATTGGTTTTCCTGGAAACCGGTTTGACGTCATGGAGCGCTTCCAGAATGTTCCATATTTGAGCCGACCCTTTTTTCAGCGGAAGGTTGACTTCAATGGCGTCGGTAAATCCGAGAAGGCCAACCTTCATACTGTCGCTGGCCGCGGAGAACGCGATGGTCGCGGCCACCAGAAGCAAGAGCTCCCGCTTCGATTGATCCACGCTGGCGAACTCCATCGAGCGGGAGAGATCGGCCATGATCACCGCGCTCATCTCTTTTTCCTCGAAGTCTTTTTTGACGTAAGGATGGCGCATGCGCGCCGTGACATTCCAGTCGATCTGGCGGTAATCGTCGCCGTGTTGATAGCGTTTGTGTTGGTCGAACTCAAAGCCTCTGCCGCGGATAGGGCTGCGGTAGTCGCCGACTCGATGGTCCCGCACGGCGTGCCGGGTGTAAATTTCGATGTAGCGAAGCTTCTCCATCAAGTCTTTGGGAATCACGACCCGCTCCATTCAAGGAATGGGGACTTTGCTCAGGATTTCGCCGACGATTTCATCAGACGTGACGTTTTCCGCTTCCGCGCGCACGGTCCGGATCAACCGGTGCCGGAGCGCGTCGGGCGCAATGCGCTTGACGTCCGCCGGCAGCACGTAATCGCGGCCGGCGAAAAAGGCGGTCGTGCGGGCCAGGGCAAGCAGATGTTGCGCCGCTCGTGGCGACGCGCCATGCAGGACCATTTCGCTTACCACCGGCAAGCTCGCAGGCAGGCTGTTGCGGGTGGCCCGCACAATGCGGATGATGTATTCCCGAATCGAATCGCTGATGTAGGCGTCGCTAATAAGCTTGCGGAACCGAATCACGTCATAGGGGCTCATGACTTGATTGACGGTCATTTCGCTGAGATTGAGAGCCAACATTGCTGCCTCGTCCGAGTGCGACGGGTAGTCGACCTTAACCTTCAGGGAAAAGCGGTCCACTTGCGCTTCCGGCAGGGCATACACGCCCTCTTGTTCTACCGGATTCTGCGTGGCCAGGACCCAAAAAGGCTCATCGAGCTGGTACGTGGTCTCGCCGATGGTGACCTGCCGCTCTTGCATCGCTTCCAGAAGGGCGCTTTGGGTCTTCTGCGTGGCGCGATTGATTTCATCGGCCAAAATCAGATTCGCGAAGATCGGACCTTTTTCCGTGCGAAAACTGCTCAAGGCGGTGTCGAAGATGCGCGTGCCCACAATATCGGCCGGAAGAAGATCGGGGGTGAATTGGATCCGCTGAAACTTGGCGCTGATCGTGTTGGCGAGCGTCATGACCGTCAACGTTTTAGCCAAACCCGGGACGCCTTCAAGAAGCACGTGACCATAGCCTGATTTCTCTTCTTCGCCGCGTTTGAAAGAATACGGGATTTCGGAAAACAGACCTATGAGGAGACGGTGGATCAACCACTCCTGACCCACAATAACCTTGTTGATTTCCCGAGCCACTTTCTGGATGGCCGAGAAAACCGCATCCTGGACGCTTTCTTCCCCGTCTTCCACAGGCATTTTATAATAACATCGTTGTCAGAAACATTCCCAGAGCCGCGAGGAGGAATTCGTGATGAAGATCCTGATACTCGACGACTCTCTTGAAGCCCTGGATCTCCCTTTCCTTGAGTACGATCTGGGCAAAAGTTTTTTCCAGCTCTTGGCCCGTGAAGGAACGGTAAAACAGGCCGTCGGTTTGCTCCGCGAGCCAGCGTAGTGTCCTTTCGTCCAGTCGAGTGATGACTTTGTTGCCGTTGGCGTCTGCCTGGTAAACCGGTTTTCGATCCTTCCAGGCAATGGGAAAAGGGGCGCCTTCTTTCGAGCCGATGCCGATCGTGTGGACCTTGATCTTGTGTTTTTTTATCTCCCCCACGGCGCTTTCCAGCTCGGCTCCGTGATCCTCGCCGTCAGAGAGGAGAATAAAAACTTTTCTGTTGCGCCTCTCGCCGGGATTGACTTCCGCGTCTTTGCCGACGATGGTCAGCCCATTTATCAGTGCCCGGCCGACATTAGTTCCCGGACTCAGAACCGGGTCCTGCCTCAGGTAGTCGAGGTAAAATAGAACATTTTCCGGGTCCTCAGTCAGATACGAAAGAATGAGGCTGCCGGCGGAAAAAGAAACCAGGCCGATACGGTCCTGGGCCGGCTTTTTGCGCGCGAAGGTTCCGATAACTTCAAGCGCTCGCTCCAACCGCGACGGCTGGACATCGCTCGCGTACATCGAGGGAGAAATGTCGAGAAGAAAAACAATGTCCATCTTCCCGGGTTGGGGGACCATCTTGCCTTGAATTAACTGCGGTTGGGCGAGCGCCAGGATCATGGCGCTCATAACCAGGTTGAGAATAAAAAACTTAGTCCAGTCGCGCGCGGGGGAAGAAAAGCGGGAAATTTTTCTCAAGGGTCTGCTATTCCCGAAGCTTACGCGCGTCTTCTGTTTAGTGAGCTGGTAAAACAGCCAAAAAGGCAGCAGGGCAGGCAGAAGAAACAAGAGGTTGAGGTAGTGCGGATACAGAAACCTCATGGCTTACTTCAGCCGCGCTTTTCCGGGGCCAGGTCCTCACCCGAGGGATCGTTGGTCGGGCGCATTTTGTCCAGAAGCGATTTGACCTTTTGCTCTTCCCTTTTCTGGCTGCGCTCTTTCTGCAAGAAAATCGTGCTCACGAGCTCGTAATTGTATTTCAGATCCCAATCTTCGGGTTGAGCGGCCAATCCCTTCTGAAACTCCGAGAGGGCAGACTTGGCGGCGTTTACCGAGGCTTCCGGGTCCTTGGTCTGCAGGGCCTGGCGAAAAAGCAGAATCCCCGTCCAAAAAGCATATTCGCCGCTTTCCATTAGCAAGGGCGCGGTGGTTGAAATCTGCTCCAGCTTCTTAAAGGCGTCCTCGGTGCGGTTTTGCCCGTAAAGAATTGATACTTGGCTCAGGCTCACGTTTTTGTATTCCTCTCTCAGAACCCGCGCCAGCCCGAGGACAAAATAAAAAGGAGTTTCCGCTTGGGAATAGATCTTGGCGGCGGTTTCGGTGTCTCCTCGCTGCTGAGCTCTTTGCGCTTGGTCGATCCGTAGAATCAGCCACCCATACCCCAGGAGTGCCGCGGACCCGATGAAGATCAGGAAATAGCAAACGGGTCCCAAAACTTTTCTCATGGAAATTGAAATACCCCCAATCCGCCAGATTGGCAACCGTGCTTGAGTTTACGGCCCGCGGGTCTTGACGGGGACCAAGAAGATGTGCCGAGCAGCGCGGGAGTTTTTCAGAAGGAAACAACAGGAGAAAAGAAAGAACAACAGGGATTCGGAAGGACTTTCAGAGGCCCGATTTTTGCGGATTTCTTTGTCTTGAGTGGGAGCCGCTAGTGCGTGGGGAGGTAGAGCGTGACGCCGCCGCGCACGGGGCGAATATCACAAAATCCGTCTGGCTGAGTTTCGCTCGTTGATTTTCTTCAGCCATCTTGGCCTGCCGCTCAAATCATAACCGTAAGAGAACCCACGCTGTGACTACAGTGCCGACCACGGCGCCACCGTAGCACAATAGAGCAAGCGGCTTGCGGGGCACTCCCAAGCGCATATCGTTCACGGCAAAATAGAAACGATGGGCCCAATGATATAGAGGGAGGCTAATTAAAACAAACAGGTAAATTCTCACCAACCAGCTCCGGTAGAGGATGCCCGTGTCGGATATCCAACCCAGGGGCACGGCAAAGCCGGCAATAAGGATATGGATAGGAACCAAAAAAGCGGCAACGACACCACCTGCAGAAAAAAGCCCCCACCAGAGAGGCTCGGTATTTTTCTCACCGCTCATCGTTTAACCCTTCAGCGCAAGGAATAAAATTAGAATGACCAGCGAAACAAGCACCCACGCTCCAATATTAAGCGCGATTACGCTCTCTCGCGGGAGCAGGCGCCCTCCAATTCGTATCGGAAGAACGACAGCCGTGGACTTAAACCAGGTAAAGCTGTGATACAAAGCAAACGCAAGAACAACGAGATGGAACAGGATCCAACCTGGAGAGCTGAGTTTTCGGGCAAACGAGACATACGCTTGCGGGCCGTCGACGATTTGGGAGAGCTGGATCAGATAAATTACAAGAAAGACCGCGATAAAAACGCTCGAAAGCTCTCTGAGCATAAAGAGGAGATAGCTGGGCTTCTTCAACCACCAGGTGGAAGACATCTTCTGATAGTACAGCTTCGATTTGTCCGGTCGTATGCCGATCATTTCTGCCCCCAAGGCAAGAGCACGGATTGAAACCATTCTTTGGTCGTTTCAACTTTCGTGCGTTGGATAGCAGCCGCCGGGTCGACATCTTTCGGGCACACGACACTGCATTCCCCTACAAAAGTGCATTGCCAGATGCCGTCGTGGCTCATCAGGATTCGCTGCCGTTGGCCTCTCCCCTGGTCACGCGAATCCATGTTGTAACGGTGACCTAGAGCGATGGCGGCGGGTCCGAGGAACTCCGGCTCCAGCCCGTAAACCGGGCAGGCCGCATAGCAAAGCATGCAGTTAATGCACTGCGTAAACTGTTTGTATGCTTCCAGTTCGGCCGGCGTCTGCCGGTACTCGCCCTCCGTAAGCGGTTTTTCTGTCTTGCGAATAATCCACGGCTTGACGCTTTGCAGCTTTTCCAAGAAGTCAGTCATGTCGATGACGAGATCTCGGATAATGGGAAAGTTCACCAACGGTTCAACGCGGATTTCTCCCGGGTAATAGTCACGCAAGAAGGCGGCGCACGTGAGCTTCGGGGTCCCGTTCACCATCATGCCGCAGCTTCCGCACACTCCCATGCGGCAGGACCACCGGTAACTCAGGGTCCCGTCGATCTGATCCTTGATGTGATTGAGAGCGTCAAGGACCACCCAGTCTTCCCTGTAAGGAATGGTGTAGCTTTGCGTCCGTGGGACCCGGTCCCGCTCCGGGTGGTAGCGGGTAACGTTCAATGTAACCGTCGGTTCAGCCATTATCGCTGATATTCATCCCTTCGCCTTTTGCTTTCATTCTTAATATTTTCGCTCTTCCGGTGGCCACCGGGTGATGGTTACCGGCGCATATTCGATCCGGGGACCTTCAGAGGTTCGAAATGCCAGCGTGTGTTTGAGAAAATTCTCATCATCGCGTTTCGCAAAATCGGTCCGCGTATGGGAGCCACGGGACTCCCTGCGCCGTAGAGCCGAATGCGCAACAACTTCGGCCACGTCAAGCATGAAATCGAGCTCCAACGCATTCATGACGTGAGTGTTAAACGTGGTTTCTTTATCTTCAATCGTGATGTCCTTGAACCGCTCCCTAAGGGTCCTCAGCGTGTCACAGGTCTTTTTCATGTTCTGTTCGTCACGATAGATTCCAGCGCCTTCCTCCATTGATTTCTGCATCTCCTGGCGAATGTTTGCGATTCTTTCTTTCCCGCCGTCTTTCCGTAAGAACTCGCGATCCAGCCGCCGCTGTTCGTCTGTTACCAGGGCCTGAATCGTTGCCGAGGTGGGAGCCGGCGTCGAGGTCGAGTAGCTGGCCGCTCCGCGACCTGCCCGTGTTCCGAAAACGAGCAGCTCAGTCAGAGAATTAGATCCCAGACGGTTTGCGCCGTTGATGGAGACGCACGCGGTCTCTCCTGCCGCGTAAAGTCCTTCGAGACTTGTCTTGGCGTTGATGTCCGTGGAAACGCCGCCCATCATGTAGTGCACGACCGGGCGGACGGGGATGGGTTCGTAAACTGGATCGATGCCGACGTACTTGTGCGCCAGTTCCCGCACGAAAGGCAATTTCTTGTTGATGACCTCCTCACCCAGGTGGCGGAGATCGAGGTGCACGTAATGACCATAGGGCCCCTCGAATGTACGGCCCTTAGCAAGCTCCTGCATGTGACAACGCGAGAGAATGTCGCGAGGGCCAAGCTCCATCTTGCGATGAACGGGTTTTTCGGTAGGAGGGCCGAGACCGTAGTCTTGAAGATAACGGTAACCGTCTTTGTTCTTTAACCAGCCGCCTTCACCTCGCGACGCCTCCGTGATGAGAATGCCTGTTCCTGGCAGGCCGGTGGGGTGGTACTGAACAAACTCCATATCTTTCAGCGCAACCCCGGCTCGATAGGCCGCCGCCATTCCATCGCCCGTGTTGATGGCGGCGTTCGTCGTGAACGGGAAGATGCGGCCGCCGCCTCCGGTGCAAAGGATGACAGCTTTGCCGGCAATCACTTCCACCTGGCCGGTATAAAGGTTGAGCGAAGTGACCCCGCGCACTTTGCCATCGTCAACCAGCAATGAGGTGAGAAAACATTCATCGTAGCGAATAATGTTCTCGTACTTAAGGCAAGTCTGAAAAAGGGTATGAAGAAGATGAAACCCCGTCTTGTCGGCGGCGAACAGGGTCCGATCGACACTCATCCCACCAAAAGACCTGCTACTCACACGGCCATCAGGGTCACGGCTCCAAGGACAACCCCAGTGCTCCAGTTGGATGAGTTCTCCCGGAGCCTCCTGGACAAAAGCTTCCACCGCGTCTTGGTCCGCCACAAAGTCGGCGCCAAAGATCGTGTCCTTTGCATGGAGGTCCAGGCTGTCATACTCGCGCAGAGCCGCCGCCGTACCCCCTTCAGCGGAGACCGTATGGCTCCTCATGGGGTAGACTTTGGAGACCAACGCGATCGATAGCTTATTTGAAACCTCTGCGGCCGCGATCGCTGCGCGCAAACCCGCACCGCCGCCACCCACAATTACAATGTCATGGGTAAACATCGTTTAACTTGTTATGAATTACAGAAAGCTAACCGCTAGGACTGAGTTCCCGCGGGGCTGGAAGACACTTCTTCCTTGTTCTTATGAGCTTCCTCAAGCCTCAAATAGGTCTCGACGATTTGGGGGAGGTACTCTTTCGTGACTTTCATGTACCAAATTCCTTCAGGCCAAATCATCATGTTTGGACCGAACGCACAGAGGTCCAAGCGACCGCTCTTTGCGACGCGGAGCTTCCCCTTCAGTTTCATCTCCTTCGCGACGTTCTTTAGCGCTTCAACCATCTCTTCGGAACCGCTGTGGCCGCAGGACGGGCTTTCACCGTGACGGTTATTGATGCACATAAAGATTTGTCTTTCATAGGGTTGGTCGCGCTTAATCATTAGCCCCTCCTTTGAAAGTTGACCCAATGTAGCAGAAACTAAAACGATTTGCCAAGTTCTCTCTTAGTCAATCTCAATCAGAGATCTCCGGTGCGGTGCGGTCATCCGCCAGGGATCGACAATCTGAAAATAGAAGACGGAGGATCGATCCTCTATCTTCCATCTCAATCCTCAGTCTTTCTCCGGTATTCCCGGCTCCGTCATGCGCCAGGGGTCAAGAATCTTGTTAAGTTTATCCTCCGGTAAGATGCGATGCTCTTTACAGACTTCCCGAACTGTCTTGCCGGTGGTAAAAGATTCATGCGCGATCTTGGCGGCAGCGTCGTAGCCGAGTACCGGTGCCAGCGCGGTTACCATAGCCAAACTCTTCTCGACCAGCTCCTCACATCTTTCTTTATTAGCTTCAATGCCGACGACGCACTTTTCGGTGAACGCCCTCACCACATTGGCACTGAAGGTGATGGCCTCTAGGAGACGCAACGCCATGATCGGCATCATGACGTTGAGCTCGAAGTTGCCCGCTTGGCCACAAATCGTGATGGTCGCGTCGCAGCCAATGACGTGCGCAGCCACTTGGAGCACGGACTCGCCCATGACGGGGTTGACTTTGCCAGGCATGATCGAGGAGCCCGGTTGGGTGTCGGGCAGTGCAATCTCGCCGATCCCGCACCTGGGACCCGACGAGAGCCAGCGTAAATCGTTCGCGATTTTGGTGAGGCTTACGGCCAGGGTTTTGAGGGCGCCGCTGACATGAACGACCGCATCTTTAGAGGCCTGGGCTTCGAAATGATTTTTTGCTTTACGAAAGTCGAGGCCGGTCATCGCCGAAATTTTCTTAATCGTCCGCGACGGAAATTCGGGGTGGGTGTTTATTCCGGTGCCGACAGCGGTCCCACCTAAGGCCAGCTCTTCTAGACCCTTTGCCGCCGCATCAATTCGCTCAATACTCAGCTCGATTTGACGCGCATAGCCGCCAAACTCCTGACCCAGCCGAATCGGCGTGGCATCCGCAAGATGGGTGCGCCCGATCTTGATAATGGAGTCGAATTCGGAACTCTTTTTCGCCAGCGCCTCGTGGAGTTGCCTGAGCGATGGCAGGAGGTCCTTTTGGATGGCCTCCAGAGCCGCGATATGGATCGCAGTCGGGATAACGTCGTTGCTCGATTGGCTCATGTTGACGTGGTCGTTGGGGTGGACTTCTTTGCCGCCACGCTGTTTCCCTAATAGCTCCAGGGCACGGTTCGCGATGACTTCATTGGCATTCATGTTCGTTGAGGTCCCGGAGCCAGTCTGAAAAATGTCCACAACGAACTCTTTGTCCAGTTTTGCGTCCATCACCTCGCTCGCCGCGGCGCGAATGGCGTCAGCAATCTTGGAATCAAGCAGCTTGAGTTCTTCGTTCGTTGACGCGGCCGCGTGCTTGATTGTCGCCAAGGCGCGGATGAAACGGGGAGGAAAGCCGATGCCGCTAATGGGAAAATTCTCCACGGCGCGCTGCGTTTGGGCGCCGTAATAAGCGGTCTTAGGGACCCTAACTTCTCCCATGGAGTCTCTTTCCGTTCGATAATCCTGATCGGACATGGATGGTCTCCTTTCTTGAACCAGTCCTTCCTAAATTACAGAGTTCTCGCCCGAACTTCCAGCCAGTTTCTCCCGTGCCGCGGAATGACCTTCTTTCCCCCGGGTCATGATTGTGGTAGCAGGGAGTCGCAAGATGAGCGGCATCGACGCACTGAATCAAGCGATTGTCCGCTGCCGGAAATGCCCGCGTCTTGTGCGCTGGCGTGAAGAAGTGGCGCGCCAGCCTCCTCCCCGCTATCAGGGCCAGAAATATTGGGCGCGACCGCTGCCGGGATTCGGAGACCCCCGGGCGCGCTTGTTGATTGTCGGCCTTGCTCCAGCCGCTCACGGCGGCAACCGGACCGGACGAATCTTTACGGGCGACAGAAGCGGCGACTGGCTTTACGAGACCTTGTATAGGTTCGGGTTTTCGAATCAGCCAAGCTCCACTCATCCTGGAGATGGTCTCCTTC
This sequence comes from Binatia bacterium, assembly GCA_050735755.1. GTDB lineage: Bacteria > Desulfobacterota > Binatia > UBA9968 > UBA9968 > DATMAM01. The sequence continues at coordinate 3,872 of JBOHVR010000526.1, read as the reverse complement.
TGAAGGATTGTTACATTACGGCCGCCGTGCGCTGCGCGCCGCCGGATAACAAACCAACTATTGAAGAGTTCGAGCGGTGCCGTCCTTATCTACTTCAGGAGCTGAAGCTGCTGAAGCATATTCGATTGATTATTGCTCTCGGCACGATCGCCTTTGATTCGTTTCTAAGAGTTTATCAAGAAAATGGCGGGAAACTTCCGAAACCGCGCCCACCGTTTAGCCACGGCGGTGTAGCACGACTTGATAACGGCCTCACGCTTTTGGCTTCCTACCACCCCAGCCAGCAAAATACGTTCACGGGAAAGCTCACGCGCGAGATGTTTCGATCGGTTTTTGAGAACGCCAAAAAACTGCTCGGCGAATCGATGTAGCATCGATTTCCCAGAACAGACTACCGCGCCCCGCAGGTTGCTTCCAACGGGCAAAGGCGTGCTATAAAGAGAGCCATATGGTTCCAAAATCCACTGAACTGTACGAACAAATCGCCGCGGACCTTAGAAAGAGGATCGAAGGAGAGGTGCTGTTTGATCCTTACTCGCGACTTCTCTACGCGACGGATGCGTCGATTTATGAAATCGAGCCGATCGGCGTAGTGGCACCGCGCCACAAAGACGATGTTCAAGCTGTTTTGGAGGTGGCCAAGCGCTATCAGGTCCCGATTCTTCCGCGCGGGGGCGGAACATCGCTGGCAGGGCAGGCCGTCGGGCATGCCATTGTCCTGGATTTCTCCAAATACATGAACAAAGTTTTGGACGTCAATCGGGAGGAACTCTGGTGCCGGGTTCAACCGGGTCTGGTTCAGGATGAGCTGAATGCCCATGTCAGGCCGCTAGGTTTGCAATTTGGGCCGGATACTTCCACGTCAAACCGGGCGACCATCGGCGGTATGATCGGGAACAATTCTGCCGGGGCCCATTCGCTCACGTACGGAAAGACGCTCGATCACGTTTTGGAGTTGACCGCTTTTCTCTCCGATGGCACCGAAGTGGTTCTCAAGGATCTGTCTTCTGACGCTCTCGAGAAGAAAAGTCAAATGGAAGACCTCGAGGGCCGGATTTGCCGCGAAATCACGCGCCTGGCGCAGGCGCACAAACAGGAAATTGGGGCGCGCTATCCCAAGATCATGCGCCGGGTCTCAGGCTACAACCTGGATGAATTCATTAAGCCGCAGCCGTTCAATCTCTCCCGCATCATTGTCGGCTCCGAAGGTACTCTCGCCTGCGTGGTCGAAGCCAAGATGCGTCTGGTTCCCAAACCCAGGTGGACGGCGTTGGACGTCATTCACTTCCATGATGGCTTGGAGGCCCTGGAAGCCGCTAACGCCATTCTGGAAACAGCGCCCTATGCTCTTGAGTCCACCGACAAAATGATCCTCGACCTGGCCCGCGGCAACATCGTTCAATCGCGGCGACTGGGGTTCGTCCAGGGGAATCCGCATTCGTTGCTCATGGTCGAGTACGCCGGCGATACCGAAGCAGCGGTGAAAGAACAGGTTCACGGACTGGAAAAGCTACGTCAGGCGCGGAGCATCGGCTATGCCGCGACGCAGGCTTTCGAACCGGACGAGGTGAAAGCGATTTGGGGTGTTCGCAAGGCGGGTCTCGGATTGCTACTTGGCACCAAGGGGGACAAGAAACCCATCGCCTTCGTGGAAGACACCGCCGTGGAGCCGCGCAAGCTGCCGGAATTCATCAAACGATTTAGAGAAATTATCACGCGCCACGATGCCATTGCCGGTTATTACGGTCACTGTTCTGTCGGCTGCATGCACATTCGACCGTTGATTAACCTCAAGGAGCAGAGCGAAGTCAAAAAAATGGTGTCGATAGCGAACGAGATTTCGGACTTGGTCCTGGAGTTCAATGGCGCGATGTCGGGAGAGCACGGCGATGGCCTGGCGCGGAGCCCCTTTAACGAGAAACTTTTCGGCCCCACGCTCTATCAAGCGTTTCGCCAGATCAAGCACGCCTTCGATCCGAAAAATCTCATGAATCCGGGAAAGATCGTCGAGGCCCCGGCGATGACCGAGTCTCTGCGTATTAGCCCGACGTATAAAACCTGGCAACCCGAGACAACGCTCGACTTTAGCGGCCAAGGGGGATTCGCCGCGGCCGTCGAGATGTGCAGCGGGATGGGTGAGTGCCGCAAAAAACTGGACGGCACGATGTGTCCTTCCTATATGGGGACACTCGATGAAGAACATTCGACGCGGGGACGGGCGAACGCGTTGCGCGCTGTGCTCTCGGGCAAAGTGCCCAAAGAAGATTTCACGGGAAAACGGCTTTTCGAAGTGCTCGACCTGTGCCTTGAGTGCAAGGCATGCAAAGCCGAATGCCCGTCTAACGTGGACATGGCCAAGCTCAAGTATGAGTTTCTCGCGCACTACTACGACGCGCACGGGTTTCCGCTGCGCAATCGCCTCTTCGGCCGGATCGAGAAATGGAACCGGCTCGGCACCCGCTTTGCGCCGATGGCCAACTGGCTTGCAAGTTTTCCTCTCAGCCGACGGTTGCTGGAACGATTCGCAGGGATCGATGCCCGGCGCCCGCTGCCGCGACTGGCGGAGGAGACCTTTGAGAGCTGGTTTCAGAGACATCCTTATCAGAATGGCGGCGCGAACGGAGAAGTGGTGCTTTTCCATGACACCTTCAATAACTTCAATACGCCGTCGGTTGCCATAGCCGCGACGCGGTTTTTGCGCCAAGCCGGCTATCGGGTCACCCTGCCGCAAAAGAAATGTTGCGCCCGGCCTATGATCTCGAAGGGCATGTTGCAAGAGGCCAAGGAAAACGCGGCATGGAACGTGAGCCAGTTATCCCCTTACGTGAAGAAAGGCGTTCCGATTGTCGGTCTGGAGCCATCGTGCCTGCTCACACTTAGAGATGAGTACCCGGAATTGCTGCGGAGCGAAGAAGCCAAGCGGGTCGCCCAAAACAGCTTTCTCTTCGAAGAGTTTGTGCTGCGCGAGCAGGAAAAAGGCCGAATGCGAATACGAAGCGCCGAAAAAGGCAGGAAGGCTCTTCTCCACGGCCACTGCCATCAGAAATCTCTGGTCGGCACAGCGCCCACTCTGGCAGTGCTCCGGCAAGCGGGATGCGAAGTCACGGAGGTAGATTCCGGTTGTTGCGGCATGGCCGGCTCTTTTGGTTTTGAAAAGGAACATTACGATCTCTCTCTCGTCATTGGCAACCGTCGCCTGGCGCCGGCGGTGAAAGCCGCCGGCACAGATGTGGAAATCGTTGCTCCCGGTATTTCGTGCCGCCAGCAGATCGAACATCTTACCGGGCGCAAGGCCAAGCACACGGCTGAAGTGTTGTGGGAGGCGTTAAAGCCTGAGCCCTGAGTGCTGAGTCATGAGCCCCAAAAATATACACGACCTGGTCAGGACTTGCGTTATAGAGGAGGAATGACAATGAATCCGTCAAACAATCAAGAGATTCTCATATCCGCGGACTCGCACGTGCTCCAAGTTCCGGATCTTTGGGAAAAGCCGTTGGCGAAAACTTTCGGGGATCGCGCGCCGAGAGTTTATTTCGACGACAGGAGACAGAGCTGGATGTTTGGCCGTTCATCCTTTTCAGCAACCCGCGCGAATCCCATTCGCGGTGGTTGCCAGGAAAAATTCCACGTTTCAGCCGGCTGTTTTTAGGGATCAGTGGCGTTGAGGAGCGCCCGCGTGTTATCTTGGAAAAATCATGAATGACGACGAGACGCTCGATGGTATCGAAAAACCAGCCGCTATAGAGACAAAGAAAGAAGCCAAGTTCGAGTTCGAAACTTTCTCTTCCCTCCGCCATCGCAATTATCGTTATCTTTGGAGCGGCACCGTCTTGATGGGGGCGGGCCAGTGGATTCAACAGGTCACGTTGGGG
>JBOHVR010000525.1:0-6135 GCA_050735755.1 Binatia bacterium | reverse complement strand
CTTAAGAGCCGGCCGAAACCCTGGACGCGGTCGTCGATGCCACACCGCCGCAACGCCCACCAGAGAAGCGCCTGGCTTCCGGCAACGATGTTGACTGCCAACTCCCGCTCCAATGGCTCGATGATCTCGGCTGTTGCCCAATGGGGCGATCCGAGATGAATGGTATCAATCTCCGGGTGCTCTCGCTTGAGCTCTCGGGCCAAACGAGCAGGTACATCCGATGGGATACGCCCGACGTCGATAAAAGGATATCCGGCGTACTTGCTACCCACCTCTCTGATGCCTCCCCGATCATGACGGCTTTCGCTGCTCAGGTGATCCGGGCTTCCGGGCGCCGAAGCGTAGGTCACTGAACCGACGAGTTTCGCCCCCAGAGCCCGATTCGCTTCGCGGTAAGCAGCCGTGCTGTTGGTCACAGGAACCCCGAGTTCCTCTTCCAGAGACTTTATCGTCTGCTCGGCGCGCTCCCGTCCTCCGGAATAGACCACCGGTCCTCCGCCCAGGATGATCATGTTGACACCTGCGCGCGCCATCTCACGGGCGGCGCGCAAGGTATGGTTCCAACTTTCCTCCGCCTCCCCGGACTCCGGAGTGTGCCGCGCCACCATCAGAGTGGTCAGTACCAAAGTAACTCCGCGGGGGGCCAGCTTGTAGAATTCGTAAGGAAAAACTTCCGTAACTAACGGCGGTGAGGTGTATCCAATTCGAGCGCGATGACCGTACATAGTGCCTCCTGCAGTTATTCATCGACGCCGCACGCTACCATGCAGTCGAAAGCATCGTCAATGCGCGCTTCGCCGTGCGAATCTTCACGGCAGGTCATCAGGCAACCACTCGTGCGACGAATCACACCGAAGTTCAATCATTCCCAAAGACTCGAACCTGCGCCATGACGGAATCGGCGGTGATCGTAAAACGGTTCAGCGGAAGTCCTGCGGCCCGCAGGGCTTCCGCAACCCAGGTGTTGCAGTTGTAAAAGGCGTGAAACTTGCCCTGGGCCGGATAAAATCGGCTGTTGCCGTACAGCCCGGGCCTGATTTTTCCCCGCTCGCCTCCAAGAGTTCTTTCATGGGTTCGCGCAATGAACGCGCAGAGCTCTGTGAAAGCTTCGTCGGAAAGCGCGACTTCGATGACTTCGCTCCCAGCAAAAAATTTTCTTACCGGCTCCTTGAATCCCGCTACATGTAATACACTGCGGCCGGACCACAAAGCTGCCCCCAAGGCCCGCATCCAAGTGGTCTCCGGCGCCGGATAATAGTCCCCGTCACCCCACCCCACTTCGATATAGTCGCTCTGTGGGAAATCAGTTATCTCCGGCCAAACAACCGTCGCGGGTATGTCAGCTGTCCTCACCGCTATACCGGTGTGCCAGCCATGACTGACGACGTAGATAACCTTGGCGGGTGTGCCCGCCTGCAGGAGCGCGGCCTCTTGAGCCGAAGTTGTGTACGCCAGAGTAAAGCCAAGGTATAGGCAAGCGCTACGAAGTAGCAATCGCGTCCCTTGTACCCGCAAACGTTCCATTGCACGCTCGATGTTTGACTGCGCCTGTTTCGATTTTTTCCCTCAAATTTTTACTTTTGACTTTTTACTTTTTACTTTTCCAAGATGCCTTGCAACCCTCTCGGCAAAAGGGCTAGATAGAGCCACATAGACATGGAGGCAAAAACAATGGCCGGCATCAAAGCCTTCGAAGCAGAACTCCAGAGCAAAAATTTTAAAGGTTACTGGCAAAACATCCAGGGCGATGCGTACCGCGAGCCGGTTCCGTCTTACGAGCCCTGTCTCTGGAAGGGGAAGGATCTTTTCGCCGCCATGGAGAAAGCCGGGGAGGTCGTCGGGTTGGATTTGTCGTTCCGGCGCGTCATCCAACTTTGGAACCCGTCACTTAAGAACGGAACATCACGAACCTTGGTTCTAAACCTCCAGATGCTGAAGCCCGGTGAGGACGCCCTGTCCCATAGGCACATGGCGGGAGCGATTCGATTCATTCTGAAGGGACACGGAACTCGACTTATCGTGGAGGGAGAATCCTTCGAGATCGGCGCAGGGGATTTTGTAACCACGCCCAGTTGGACATGGCATGACCACGAAAATCACGGAGACCAAACCATGCTGTGGCTGGACGGCCTGGATTCGCCCTTGGTCCGCCTCCTGGAAACCGACTTTCACGAGCCCGATCCGCGCGAGAAACAGCCCGTCACGAAACCTGACGGATACACGCTGGCGACAGCCGGCGCGCTGCGGCCCTCTTGGGTCCGGCCCAATTCCCTTCAACCGCCCGCCTTTTGTTACAAATGGGAAGACACGGAAAAAGCATTGGAGAAGGTCGGCGAACAACCGGGCGATCCTTATGACGGTATCGTATTGGAATACGCCAACCCGTTGACCAACGGGCCGACCTTGCCGACCATGGCGTGCCAGATTCGGATGCTCCGCTCGAATGAAAAAACCAAAGCGCATCGTCACACGAGCTGCACTATCTACCACTGCTACCGCGGCAGCGGCGTCACTCATATCGACGATCAACCCTACGAGTGGGAAAAAGGCGATTCCTTTGTCGTTCCCCATTGGCGCTTTCACTGGCACGAAAACACCGCGAAAGGTCCCGCCGTGCTTTTTGTCATGTCCGACCGGCCCGTTATGGAAGGCATTGGCCATTACCGCGAGGACGCCAAGCCCGGATAAGCGCGAGTCCGAGGAGCCACGTTATGTTCACGCTCGACCAGAAACTAAGCCCGGACGAGTACATCAAGACTTTCTCCGAGGCAAACAGAACCGATCAGCAGCGGCCGCCGCATCCATGGGAGACGCTCTTCAGAGAGGGAAAGTGCAGCAGGGAACAGCTTCAAGGCTGGGCCAAGGAGCGCTACTACTTCACCAAGCAAGTGCCGATCAAAGAATACTCCATCCTGTACAATTGTCCCTACTCGGAAGTGCGCCGCATGTGGCTTCCGAAAGCCATCGAAGAAGAGGGCGAAGATCTGATCGGCAAATCGGGAAAGGCTCATCCGGAGTACTGGTTGGATCTTTGCCAGGGGCTGGGATTGAGCCGCGATTTTGTCGTGAACTCCGAACCTCTGTTCGGCGTCAAGTTCGCCGTCGATAGCTTTGCCGCCGCAGCGTTCAAAAAATCCTGGCTGCTCGGCATCGCCGTCTCGGAAGGAGAAGACACGGCGCGCGCCATGGTGCGCGACCTGGAAGTTTTCCGCAAACACTATTCATGGGTTCCTGAGAATGCTCTGGCCTTTTACAAGCTGCACTCCGGCCTCGACATGGAGCATGCCGTGATCCGAACGGAGGTTCTGAAGAAATATTGTACGACCAAGGAGCTTCAAGAGGACTGCATCAACGCCCAGCTCATGAAAAACGCCATGCGCCGCGTTATCGCCGATGCCGTCTACATGGCGTACGTCGTTCAGGGCATGACCAGCGCTGCCGCTTAGCTCACGATCGCGATAGATTCAATTCATTTTCAGGCGAGAAACCCATCTCCCAGGACAGGTTCGGCATGAACCCGAATGCGCAAATTGAGAATGGCCGTCAGATTTTTTTTAATTTTTTACTTCTTACTTATTTCCCCTCTCGTCTACGGGAGAGGGCTGGCGTGAGAGAGCAAAACCTTTCTTCGCGTGCTGGGCCGCCTGCTCGCCCGCGATTCTCCCAAACACGGCACATCGCGGTAGCGATGATCCGCCGGCATAGTTCCCATAAAAGATTCCCGTCACCATCTCTCCGGCCGCGTACAAACCGGGGATCGGCTTCAAATCTCCGTCAAGCGCCTCGGCCCGAACGTTGGTACGGATACCCCCGAAAGTGAACGTAAATCCTCCGGTCACTTTGTACGCGCAAAAAGGCGGCGTATCGATAGGCTGCGCAAAATTTGTTTTCGGCGGAATCAGAGAAAGGGCTTTGCCGTCGCGGATCGAGGAGTTAAATTCGCCTATCGCCTTAACCAAACCTCCCGCATCGATATCGAGCTTTCCCGCGAGCTCTCGCAGACTCTCTGCTTCTATGGGCTCCTTCTCCGGGCCTGTGTAGTCAGGATTGACGGTATTTTTATTCTTCGCGTCAAAAATAATATAGGCGACCCCGCCCGGTTGCGTGAGCGCAACGATCTTGCCGAATTTGGCGTAGGTTTTATCCGAGGCGTGCTCCCCTTCATCGACAAAACGCTTCCCGTATTGGTTGATCAAGATGCCGACTTCGTATCTTTTCATGCTCCGCATGCCGGCCAGCGCGCCAATTTCGGGATACTTCTTGTATCCGTAGTGGATCAGTCCGCCGTGGAAGTCATCCATCCAATCGGTTGCGGCTCCCAACTCCTCGGCCATGCGAATCCCGTCGCCCGTGTTGTAAGGAGACCCGCGTAACACGAGATGGGCTCCCCCTTGCCCGAGATAACGAACGACCATTTCGGGATTGGCCTGGAATCCGCCCGTTGCCAGGACCACGGCGCCGCAGCCAATTTCGATTGCCCCGTGCTCGTTGCGCGCGCGAGCGCCTACCACGCGTCTCTCCTCTCGAATCAAGCTAAGCCCCACAGTTTCGTGTAAAACGCGAATTCCTTTTGCTGCAGCTGCGCGGCGCATGGCGGCCGCGAGCGCCACCCCCTGCCCTTCTGCCTGATCGCACGCAGCAGGATCGCGACTACGCCGGGTCCACGCAACTCCCAGTCCCGTCAGCCAGTCACGCGCTTTCCGGGAGCCTTCGACTACAACCCGTGTCAGCTCGGGATCTGATCTTCCTCCCGATAGATCCATGATGTCCGCGAAGAACTTATCTGCGGAGTACGAGTCGGAGGCGCGCCGAAACGACCCCCCGGAAAACGCAGTATTTCCGTGCGGGACATCTTTCGGCGCCTTTTCAAGGATTGTCACTTGAGCGCCACACTCGGCAGCGACTAAAGCCGCGCTGCAACCGGCAATCCCCTCGCCCAGAACCAGCACATCACATAAAATGGGATCCATCAGTTTTCCTTAGGCATCGTGCTTCTCTGCTCCCGGTTATCATTTGAAGATGTTATTCAGCAACCATGCCAGTCTTATTCCAGCCTGAACAAGTCTTCGTCGCACAATCGGTCGGGCTTTCTCCACGTACTCGTCGGAAAGCTCGCCGGATCGTCCGATATTGCATGCATAGGATCTTGCAAGCATTAGCGACTCTTCAGTCCATTCTTTTAGCTCTCCCGCCTGCCATTTGAGCCGTTCTTGCTGAGCAACACTTGCATCAAGTCGTTCTGCTACGGCTCCCGGATCTCCTTCCTCCATCTCGACCAAGTCTGTATCCCAAAAATAATGCAGGTTGGTTGTCTGGCCTCTATAACTCACTGCGATATCAACCCCGCCTCGATCCTCCGCCCTAGCCGCGTGCAGCGGCTGATGCAGATCACCCAGGAGATGCGCGACATAGCGCAGAGCGATTCGCCGCATGACGACCGGAGCGTTTTTGTCGGCGCTGCTCAATAAAAACCACTTGAGCGCTTCAACCATGCAATTTCGCTCCGGACAGTCACGCGCTTGCTCGTAGCTGTCGGCGTTATCCGGGATACTGACGTAGTGAAGCGGATTCCAATCCGTCACACCTCTGCCTTCGTGATCCGGCCAGACGGCCGCGTCGGCGAGTGTGGTGCCTGCAGGCAATATCTCCTGAACGCGCCTGCGCGCGTCCGGGGTGAGATTCATCTCGGCCACGATGGCCACAATGCGGTGGCCTTTGTCATACCAGGAAAAAGCAGGGGAAACAGCTAGAACACTAAAGAGCGAGAGAATGAAACTGCTCATCCATTTTGTGAAGGTAGCCTCATCGAATCTTATCCAACGCGAATGACTCACCCTTTCTCGCCTTGTTCGTTAGCTGAATGGTCAAGACGACCGCGCGCTTTGCCGTGCCGACCGGATTGTCCGGGAATGCAACCTCCGATAACAAACTCCTAACTTTGATTGATCCGGTATTTCAACCAGGCCGCGCTCCGCTCGCCGGGTTGGTAGAACGAATCCTTCCTTTTGGCAATAATGCCTTCTAAGCCGAACTCTCGTGCGGCACGAATGATTTGTTTGGGCGCGCTTTCGAAGGCTTCCGAAAAGCGGATCGTATCCGCAAATGAGGCAATCGTAGCCTTGAGCAGTTTCCGCC
>JBOHVR010000524.1:0-6781 GCA_050735755.1 Binatia bacterium | reverse complement strand
GCTTCAAGGGGTGGAACAGTGAGAATCCGGCCATTCTCGGTGGAGTTGTCGATGTTTTTGGCGATGCCGGTCAGTGTGGGAGCCTCGAAAAAGCTTAAGAAAGATATCTCGGCGCGCAGCTTGCGGCGCACCCGATTGATAACCTGGCCCGCTGTCAGTGAGTCGCCTCCCAGTTCAAAGAAGTTGTCGTGGATGCCAACTCGGTCGATGCGCAGAACCTCACGCCAAATTTCTGCGAGTTTGACTTCCGTATCGGTTTGCGGTTCGACAAAATCCGCGCCTTTTTCGCTCCTTCCGGTGCCGAGCGCTAGGCCAAGGTCCTCAGTGAGCCTTATCCGCTGCACTTTGCCGGTCGGGCCGGTGGGAATTTTATCGGTGATCAAGATTCGACGCGGGATTTTAAAGTCCGCCAGCTTGACGGCTACAAACCGCTGAATCTCGGTTTCCGTGACAGCGGCTTTTTCTTTCAGCACCACGGCGGCAGCGACATCTTCACCGAGGGTCGGGTGTGGAAGTGGGAAGACCACAGCCTGTGCAATCATCGGGTGCTCTTGCAATGCGGCCTCGATCTCGTAGGGCGAGATCTTCTCGCCGCCGCGGTTGATGATCTCTTTGATGCGGCCGGTTAGAAAGAGATATCCGTCGCTGTCGAGATGCCCCTGATCGCCGGTGCGAAACCAGCCATCAGCGAACGCTTCTCTATTGGCTTCGGGGTTATTGTCATAGCCGTTTGTTATGTTGGGCCCGCGCAAGACAATCTCCCCGCTCTCGCCGGATGGCAGGAGCTTCCCTGCCTCATCCATAATGGCGATCTCTGAACCTGCCGGCGTGCCTACCGAGCCAGCCTTGCGGTTGCGCGGAGGCAAGGGATTACTCGCGATTTGATGGGCAGCCTCAGTCATCCCATAGGCCTCGATCACTGGTATTTGAAAAACCTCTTCCAACTCCGCCATGAGCTTGGGCGACAGCGGGGCCGATGAGGAACGGATAAAACGCAGGCAGCGCGGCAGAGTGCCCAAGCGGTCTTTGGCTTCGCGCACGATGGCCTGGTGAATTGTGGGCACGGCCGTATACCAGGTCGGTCGGAGTTCATCGAGCCAATCGAAGAATAGTGCCGGGTTAAAGTCCGGAGGTACGGCCATACTGGCACCCGCTGTCAGAGATGAGAGCACGGCGCCGACCAGGCCGTGGATATGATACAGCGGCATCACATTGAGGCAGCGATCGGTAGGAGTTAGCGCCAGGGTGGCGCAGATGTTGCGCGCCGAAGTCAACAGATTACGCTGCGTCAGTGGAACCCGCTTGGGCCTCGATGTTGTGCCCGATGTGTAGAGGACCAAGGCGACATCTTCGGAATCCTTTAGCGTGCTGTTGTCCGATGGTAATTTGGTTTGCAGGGAAGCGACAGTCTGCTCGCAGCCGGGTGCTAGCGGCGGAGTGATGATCGGGATGTTAAGTTTTTGCGCGACGGCAACCGCGCGGGAGCTTACGCCGGACTTAACGATCAGGGCTTTGGCGTCCAAGTCTCGCAGGTAAAAGTCAAACTCGTCTTCGCGGCAGGCGGGATTGAGCGGAGCGCTGACCGCGCAACTACAGACCCCGAGAAAAGTTACAGCCATTTCGGGTCCGTTGGGGAGCACAATCGCGACACGGTCTTGGCGGGTAACACCGTTTTCTTTCAATAGAGCAGCTGTACTGCCAACCTGTTCAAGCAGGCGCCGGTACGTCAGCGGACCGCTTTCCGGCGCAGCCATGGCGATCGCATCCGGGGTGTGCTTTGCTTGCGCGCGCAGCAAGCGACAGATCGTTGTCGGTTGTTTGTCTTGCATTTCTAGAGCACGTTACTTTTCGGTGCTGAACGGGAGTGGTCTCTGGACACCTACTCTTTGTTCCGAGTTGATTCCATTTTTCGGCGCAAACTAAGCGGGCGCATGTCGGTCCAGACTTCCTTGATATAGGCGAGACATTCGGGTTTAAGACCCACCTTGCCGGCATCGTTCCAGCCGAGAGGATTTTCCCGGTCGGCCTGCCAGATGGAGTATTGTTCTTCGTGATTTACGACCACCTTGTAGATCGTAGTGTCTTCTCTTTCTTCCATCTTGACCTCCCTAAATGTATTGATCTTCGCCTTACGCGAACCTATTGCTTCATAGTGTGTCCTTGGCCGTCAACGCTTGAGCTTCCTCATCCGAAATGGATTCGATGTCGGCTAAGATTTCGGTTACGTTTGGACCTGCCGTTTTCGTAGCGTGGACGAGCGTGATGGCCGCAGCCAACTCAGCGACGGTCGGGTTCTCAAACAGGACGTGCAAGGGTGGCTCGATGTCGAAAACTTCATGCAGCCGCGAGAGCACCTGCATGGCTAGAAGAGAATGGCCTCCCAAGTCAAAAAAGTTGTCGTTTATGCCGATTTTCTCCAGACCAAGAATACTTCGCCAAATTTCTGCGACCGTCTCTTCTACGCCGCCGCGCGGAGCTACAAAAGCTTGTTCGAGCTCGGGCCGACTGCCGTTCGGGGCAGGGAGCGCTCCGCGGTCCACCTTACCGATGCCCATCAACGGCAGGCTATCCAGCAACACAAAGGTTGACGGAATCATGTAGTCGGGGAGTTTCGCTGCCAGTGCAACGCGCAATGTGCTCGGGATGGGAGCAGGCGCGCTGGCCGGGACGATATAAGCCACGAGGCGTTTGTGACCGGGGACATCTTCACGCGCCACGATGGCTGCCTCCCTGACGGCGTCTAAGTTCATCAGGGCCATCTCGACCTCAGCGATTTCGACCCTGTTTCCGCGAATCTTGACCTGAAAGTCTTTGCGCCCCAGGTGCGTCAGGCAGCCATCTGGTTGCACAGTCCCCAGGTCGCCCGTACGGTAGCAACACTCTACATCCCCTGAGGCAGAGAGCGGGAATGCGGTGCGGGTCAAGTCATCGCGGCGCCAATATCCTGGAGACACATAGCGACTCTGCACGGTAATCTCACCGACTTGCTCGCAGCCAACTTCCTGGCCATCCTCACCGAGTACGCGGATTAGCTTGTCCCTCACGGCATAACCCACGGGCACCACGCTGCTCTTGATCTTCGTGGCTTTATCAACGAGATAGTAGCTGAGCAGTCCGGTTTCGTTCGGCCCATACCAGTTGACGAAGATACAGCGCTCAGAGAAGTGTTTCTGGTAGAGTTCTACATCTCTTCGGTAGACTGTCTCTCCCATTAATTTGATCAACCGCAGCTGGGGAAACTGCTCTGTGCCAGCGAGGGTACTGACAAAATGGCGAAAGGCCGACGTCACGGAATTGTAAATCGTGATTTCCTCCTCGATCAACCAACGAGCCAAGCCCGCTGACCCTTCCTGTTTGATATCGATGGGATAGACGGCGGCGCCATTAAGCACGGCGCGGAAGATATCTCTTCCCTGGGAAGCGAAAAAAGTTAGCCGATCCTCAGCGCAGATGTGCAAGTCGTTCGTCTCCGTCATGATGTAATGCATCACGTTACGATGGTTTTCGACGATGCCCTTCGGCCTGCCGGTTGAACCTGAGGTGTACAGAATATAGGCAAGGGCATCAGGCGCGAGAGCCATTCCAGGATTTTCGGCCGAGAGACTGGTCTTCAACGTGTCGATGTTGAGCCATGATGTCTGCTCGCTCAAAGCCTTGGCCATTACGAGATATTCATGGTTGGTCACGATCAGACTCGGCTGGGCGTCGCGTAGAATGTACGAGAGTCGGGCGTGGGGAAGCGCCGGGTCTAACAGCACAAAGATCTTGCCGGCTTTCAACACTCCGAGGATAGCAGCCGCGAGTGGCGCGCCCTTTGGGAACAGGAGTGCGATGGGTTCCTGCACTACCCCACGCTGGGCCAGGATCGCGTGCGCCACGCGATTAGCAGCGCGATTTAGCTCGGCATAGGTGAAGCGTCGCGGTTTCGTTTTGACCGCGATACGCTCGGGATACTTGCGTACCATCTTTTCGAAGCGCCGTGGTATGGATTGCTCAGCCTCTTCCTGGCTGAAGTCAATGAAGCCACCTGTCGGATGAAAACAATTCGCCCGAATAGTCGCCTGCTCTACGAGGCCGACGCGATCACTCATGTTTTCCATTCACTCTCCCATGCACGTCGGCTACTCGGTTCGCCGTCGCAGTCAGGTCGCTCTGTTTGGTTCGTTTGCCCGGCTTTAGTCGGTACAGATTGTAGTGCTTGCTCCTCGGGCATGGATTCCAGTTCAGCCAGCAGGGTGACCAAATCTTTGTCTTTGACAACGATGCTTCCAGACTGATGGTCGGTGATTATTGGCGCTAGCTCCGCGACCGTCGGCTTCTCAAACAGCGCGCGCAGGGGTAAGTCTACGTGCAACGCTTCGCGCACGCGCGCAATTACCTGTGTGGCGAGAAGCGAGTGACCGCCGAGGTCGAAGAAGTTGTCGTGAATCCCCACTGGGGCGAGCTTGAGGACTTCAGTCCAGATCGTGGCAAGTAACTCTTCTACAGGAGTGCCGGGCGCTACAAAGCTCTGTTCCAGTTCACGCCGGGTGTGATCCGGGAGTGGAAGAGCGCCGCGATCTACTTTGCCGTTGGGTGTGAGCGGCAGGGAAGATAAGAAGACAAAGGTGCTCGGTATCATGTAATCGGGCAGCTTCTGCTTTAAGAAGCTACGCAGCTCGGACGTCGTGGGAGGCGGCTCCCGAGCGGAGACGACATAGGCTATCAGGCTCCTTTCTCCCAGTGAGTGCTCGTGCGCCAAAACGACGACCTCGCGAACTGCAGGGTGAAGACACAGGACTGCCTCAATCTCACCGGGCTCGATGCGGAAACCGCGGATTTTGACCTGATGATCGATCCGGCCCAGAAATTCAATGTTGCCGTCCGGCCGGTAGCGTGCCAAGTCTGCGGTCTTGTACAAGCGCGCGCCCGGTTCGTGGCTGAACGGGTTCGGAATGAATCTGTCGGCGGTCAGCTCGGGACGATTGAGGTATCCGCGCGCGAGGCCGTCGCCGCCGATGTATAGCTCACCGGTAACACCGACCGGAACTGGAGCGAGATGAGAATCGAGCACGTAGACTTGCGTATTGGCAATGGGACGGCCAATAGGGATTGAACTGGCCGAATCATCGAGTTGGCGCGGAATTGGGTAACAACAGGTGAAAGTTGTGCCTTCCGTAGGACCGTAGCCGTTGACGATCTCGGTATGTGGCAAAAGTGTGAGAGCGCGTCGAACATGAGAGACGGAAAGCGCTTCACCACCGATCAACAGTTGGGCGATGCCTGACAGAGCCTGTGGAGCCTCATCGATAACGGTATTGAATAGTGAAGCGGTTAGCCACAGAGAAGTGATGTTGTATTTGTGGAGCAGGGCTCCAAGTTCGCTCGCGGCGGGTAGGGTGCCCGGGAAAAGAACACATTTGGCCCCGTGCAGTAACGCTCCCCAGATTTCGAAAGTAGAGGCGTCAAAGGAGAATGGCGCCAGATGCAGGAAGGTCTGAGCGGCATCGAAGCGGGCATAGTCCACCCCAAACAATAAGCGCAACACGCCACGGTGCGTGACTTCGACCCCCTTGGGTTGACCGGTCGAGCCGGACGTGTACATCACGTAGGCCAAATCTTCCGGCGCTGCTTCGCCGTGAGAATTCTCAGCGCTGTGGCACGATATCTCGCCAGAGTCTTTGTTCAGACACACCATGAGTGGATGTTGGATTTGACCGCGGAACTTCTCTTGGGTCAGCACGAGCCGCACCTTAGCGTCGACCAACATGAAACCCAGGCGGTCTTCGGGCTCGGCTGGATCCAACGGCAAGTAGGCACCGCCGGCTTTGAGAATTCCTAGCAGCGCGACGATCGTTTCGGGGGAGCGTTCGAGGCAGACGCCGATCACCATTCCGGGGCGGACCCCGTGTTTTTTCAGATAGTGGGCCAGTCGATTGGCGCGCCCGTTGAGTTCCCGGTAACTGAGTTGTTGATCTTCGTAATCAACAGCCACCGCTTCGGGCGCGCGCTCTGCCTGTTCTTCAAATAGCTGATGGATGGACTTGTCGTTCGGATAAAGTCTCTGCGTACTGTTCCACTCCACCAGTAGCTGGTTTTGCTCCGCTTCCGTCAGAAGCGGGAGTTCTCCGATCCGCTGATCGGGATCGGCAACGATGGCTTCCAGCAAGCGCTGAAAATGCGCGGCCATGCGGGAGATCGTCTCCGGGTTGAATAAATCTGTGTTGTAGTTCAAATACCCGGTGAGCGTGTTTTCGTCTTCTTCTAGGAACAGATGCAGATCGAATCTTGCTATTCCGGGATCGACCGCCACAGTCGTTGTGGTTAGTCCGACGAGCTCCAGGGGAGATTTTGGCGTATTCTGCAGGGCAAAAGTCACCTGAAAAAGCGGGTTATGAGTCAGATTTCGCTCCGGATGCAGCTCCTCGACAAGTTTCTCGAACGGTAAGTCCTGGTGCTCGTAAGCCGATAAGCAAACCTCGCGCACGCACGCGACTAGCTGCCGAAACGTCGGGTTGCCCGACAGATCCGTACGCAGGACCAACATGTTCAGAAAGAAGCCGATGAGACTTTCGAGTTCTGGCCGTTTGCGCCCGGCCACGGGGGATCCGATCGCGATGTCACTTTGACCTGTGTATCGATGTATTAGCGTTTGGAATGCCGCCAACAATGTCATGAAAGGAGTAACCCCCTCACGATGACTCAACGTCTTAAGCGACCGGCTCAAAGTCTTTGGTAGCACGAACCTTTGCGACGCACCCCGACAGGTTTGAGCGCTTGACCGCGGCCGATCGGTGGGCAA
>JBOHVR010000523.1:0-4237 GCA_050735755.1 Binatia bacterium | reverse complement strand
GGCTGCAACTACTCGTGCACCTACTGCATCATTCCGGCGGCGCGCGGACGAAGCCGCAGCGTTCCGCCGGAGGAGATTCTGCGGCAGATCGCCGCCTTGGCTGCGCAGGGCGTCAGGGAAGTCGTGTTGACGGGAATTCATTTGGGCGGATACGGCCGCGACCTCGAAACCAAGACGGAGCTGACTGACCTGGTGGATAGGATTGCCGCGAACCGACTGATACCGCGCGTGCGTTTGAGCTCCCTGGATCCCCGCGAGGTCCCGCAGCCCTTGTTGAGGGTATTATCCCAGTCTGACGTTGTCTGTGATCACCTTCACGTTTGTTTGCAGGCGGGAACGGACGAAATCCTCAAAGGGATGCGCCGCAACTATGACACGGCCTATTACCGCGAGGTCATTGAGAAAGCGCGGGCCATGCTTCCACGCGCCGCGTTGGGAAGCGATATCATCGTGGGATTTCCCGGCGAAACAGACGAGTCCTTCGCCCGTGCGCTGCGGTTTTTGGACTCGCTGCCATTGACTTACTTTCACGTTTTTCCCTATTCGGTCCGGCGCGGAACGCCCGCTGCTAACTTCGGCGGGCACGTGGCGGCTGGCGTCAAGAAAGAGCGCGCGCGGGCCGTGCGCGAATTGGGAGCGAAAAAGAAAAGCGAGTTCTATCGCACTTTTGTCGGCAAGCAGGTCTCCGTTTTGTTCGAACGACGGGGAAGCGCGGACGGTTGGCTCAAGGGGTACAGCCGAAACTATCTTCCCGTGCTCGCGCGCGCAGCAGCCGGCTGTGTCAATCGAGAACTCGAAGTGAAAATTACGGGTTTGGAAGGAGATTGCTTGGTAGGCGAGGCGTTGCCCGACAGCGACCGCGACACAGAATCCGGCGCAGGCTTGCCGTCGTAGAAAGGCTGGAAAATTTTGCTTCCGCCGGAGTTCAATCAAGAAGGATCTTATGAGAGTTGTGCCAGAAGAACAGCTGAGATCTTTGGAAGAAGAACTGGGCTACTCCTTTTCGGACAGAGCTCTTCTTGTCCGCTGTCTCACTCACGTGTCCTATGAAAGGGGCAGGCAGGGTGAACATAACGAGACCTTCGAGTTCATCGGGGATGCGGTATTGAGTCTCGCCATCAGCGATCTCCTGATGCGCCGGTTTCCCGACAAGAACGAAGGAGACCTCTCTAAAATGCGCGCGTCTCTGGTGAATGCTGTGGTATTGGCGGGAAAAGCGCGGCAGCTAAAGGTAGGAAAGCTGGTGCGAGTCGGCAAGGGAGAAGAGCACAGCGGCGGCAGAGAGAAGGAATCGATTCTCGCGGGTGTGTTCGAGGCACTCCTGGGCGGGATTTATTGGGACTGCGGGTACCAGGCGGCTTATAAAGTTGTCGAGCGCCATTTTGCGCTGGATATCAAGGAAAAAAAATTTGGCACGACAGATTACAAGACTCGCCTGCAGGAGATCATTCAGATGGTTTATCGCTGCCCGCCGACCTACCGGCTGGTCGCGGAATCGGGACCGGATCATGCCAAGCAATTCGTGACCGAGATCGTTGTCGAAGGGAAGGTGCTGGGACGGGGGGAAGGTAAGAGCAAAAAGCAGTCTGAGCAGCACGCGGCGCAAAAAGCCCTGGAAGTCCTGCACCCTAACGGAACGCCGGGATCAACGTGAAACTTGAGATCCGGCAAGACTACCCAACCTGATGTCTACCTTCGCAGCCTCACAGAATCATAATTCGCGCCTGAAGCTAACGTGCCGTGCAAAAGCGTCTGAGTTATAAAAAAGCCGGAGTCGATATTGATGCCGCCGACCGTTTCATGCGGCGCATCGGTCCGATCGCGCAAAAGACCGCACGCCCCGGCCTGCTTGCGGGGGTAGGCGGGTTTAGCGCCCTCTTCGAACTCAGAGCGAAACGCTATCGGGAGCCGGTTTTAGTTTCGTCGACCGATGGGGTTGGAACCAAGCTGCGAATTGCCGGCCTGCTCGGGGTTCACGATACGATCGGGATCGACCTCGTTGCCATGGGCGTCAATGATATCCTCACCCAAGCAGCGGAACCGCTTTTTTTCTTGGATTATTTCGCCACGGGCAAGCTCAAGCCTGCAATCGCTCTTGAAGTCATCCGCGGCATCGCCCATGGTTGCAAACTGGCGCAATGCGCGTTGGTCGGTGGCGAAACCGCAGAGATGCCGTCTTTCTATCGAAATGGCGAATACGATTTAGCCGGCTTTGCCGTCGGCGTGGTGGAGAAAAAGGAGATTCCCGATCCGAAGCGCATCTCCGCCGGCGATTTTCTTGTTGGCTTTCCCTCCAGCGGCCTGCACAGCAACGGCTTTTCGTTGGCGCGGCGAGTGTTGCTCGAGGGGAAAAAAATCCGCCTGAGCGCGCGTCTCGCGGACCTGGGGCGCCCGCTCGGCGAAGAGCTCCTGGAACCGACGCGGATTTATACCCAAATCCTGCGGCCGCTGTTTCCACGGAGGCTGATCAAAGCCGCGGCCCATATCACGGGCGGCGGAGTCCCCGGCAACCTCCCGCGCGTTTTGCCGGCGGGGCGCGGCGCTCTGATCCGCCGGGGCTCCTGGCCGGTTCACCCGATTTTTGCGATAATTCAGAAGTGCGGGCGTGTTCCTTTGGCGGAGATGGATCGCACTTTCAATAACGGCCTCGGCATGATCGCCGTTGTGGGCGGCGACAGGATCGACCTGCTCGCGCAGAGACTCAAGCGAATGCGCGAGAAGTATTTTGTGATTGGTGAAATCGTCAAAGGGGACAGAGGAGTGACTTATTCCTCTTGAGCACATCGTATGGCGCGCAAAGTTCCTCTAGGAGTCTTGATCTCGGGCAACGGTTCCAACTTGCAAGCCATTATCGACGCCATCGAGAAGGGAACCCTTGATGCCGAGATACGTATCGTCATCAGCAACAAACAGGACGCCTTGGGCCTGGCGCGAGCGCAACGGCAGGGCATCCCGACTCAGGTCGTCGATCATCGCGTTCACGCCTCGCGCGAGGCCTACGACAAGGTTCTGATTGAGCTGCTCCAAGCAAACCATGTGGAATTGGTGATTCTGGCGGGCTTCATGCGCTTGCTATCGCCGCTATTGGTCAACGCGTTTTCGAACCGCATCATGAATATCCATCCCGCGCTGCTTCCGGCTTTCCCCGGCCTGCATGTGGCGAGAAAAGCGCTGGAGCACGGGGTTCGGTTTTCCGGTTGCACAGTTCATTTTGTGAACGCGGAGTGCGACGAGGGTCCGATCGTGATCCAGGCGGTTGTCCCCGTTTTTCCGGACGACACGGAAGAGTCGCTCTCAGCCAGAATCCTGAAGCAGGAGCACCGGATTTATCCCAAAGCGATTCAGCTCTACAGCGAGGATCGACTGCATGTGGAGGGAAGAAGAGTCTTTATCGATGGGTTGAAGCGGGACGAGGAGCGCGCTCTCATCCAGCCGCCAGCGGACGAATGAGCAGGTCATTCCTGATCAAGCTGCTTCTCAGCTTGGTCCTGCTTGCGGTTCTCTTAAGCCAAATCGACTTTTCACAACTGCTGCGCGTTCTCGCGTCGGTGCAGGTCTCTTACCTAGTCGTGATCCTGGTCGGCTACATTGTCGGACAGGTGATCAGTTGTGTGCGGTGGATTCTGCTGGCGCGGCCGCTCGGGTTTCAATTCGGGTTTAAAGATTATTTGTCGTTTTATTTTATCGGCATGTTTTTTAATCTGTTCGCGCCCAGCACGGTGGGCGGAGACGCAAGCCGGGTCTTCTATCTGTCGTACGCCGGTCCTGGAGAACAGCAATGGGGAAAGCGGACTACCTGCGCGATCATTTCCGTGCTCATGGATCGCGTCGTCGGCATGGCGGCGATGGTGTGGATGGCCGCCGCCGCTTTGGTCGCGTTTCCTGCCTACCCGGTGCCCGTCATTATTCGCTATATTACTTTTACGTTGTCACTGGTTTTCATTTTAGGCTGGTTTCTTCTGCCGCTGCTGAGTCGCTTGCTACAAGGAAGAGGCTTCGCGGTTGCAGAACATCTACGGCTGTCCTTAGAGACGTATTGGAGGAGGCAGCAGATGATCTTAAAAACCCTGCTTCTCTCGCTGGCGGTTCACACGATTCAGGCCTTGATGCACATCTTCCTCGGAAAGGGAATCGGTCTTGAAATCCCGTGGTCGTACGGCTTCATCTTGTATCCTCTCGTGGGCGTTTTCAGCGCGCTGCCGCTCAGCCTGAACGGCATCGGCCTGCGCGAAAATGC
>JBOHVR010000522.1:0-6402 GCA_050735755.1 Binatia bacterium | reverse complement strand
GCCGGCTACGTGCACGCGGTAGCCGGCACGTGTAATAGCGACGGACTTCTGGCGCCGGTCGGAAAGCATAAAATCCTGGAGAGCTACACCAAACTTTATAACACCGTGAAATGCGGGCAGACCGCAGTGGCGGCAGCGTTAGGCTTGGTGCGGGAACAAAAGCTTGACTGGCGTGATATTGCCGCGCTCCAGATCGGTCTAGCCGAGCGTGATGCGAGAAACCAGAGCAGGGACCCTTCCTATGCCCGGCCGGAAAGCCGTGACACCGCGAATCATAGCGTGCGCTATTGCGTGGCGGCGGCTCTGGTCGAGGGCGAGCTGGGGACCGACCAGTTCGAGGCGGAGAAACTCCGCTCGCCCGACATTCTAGCCGTGGTGGACCGTAGCAGCGTTTACTGGGAAAAAGGTCACGATCTGCACTGGCCGGCGGCAAACCCAACGACGATTCGGATCCGGACCTCGAATGGTCAAGAGACGGCGAAGGCGATGATCGCTGCGCCGGGCCATCCGGACAACCCGATCTCCGATGAGGTCCTTGAGCAGAAGTTCCGCCAACTCACACGCAAGGCTTTGAGCGCCGACCAGGTCTCTGAGGTGATCGGGATAACTCATCACTTGGAACGGCTGGAAGATCTTCGCACACTGACCGCTGTACTCAGGCGTAGTTAGCAAGGCTGTGTCGTAATGTTGCAGATCATTCGCTTGTCATCCCGAGCGACAGACTGTGTGAAAAGTCAGCTAGGCGTAGGGTGGGTGGAGCCCTTCGACTTTGCTCAGGACAGACTCCGCGATACCCACCGTCCGAAACTACGCTCTGTGATGGGTATCGGCGCACAGCGCCTCAACCCATCCTACAAGAAGTTGGATTCTTTCCCCACCTTCGAACAGTTAAATTATATGCCGGCCGTGTCCGCTATCGAGGTTTTCCAAGCAAGTTCTGAGGAGGCGTAATCAATGCAAGGCGCAACCGAAACGCTCGCGCGGTTTGCCGCGAGTACAAAATTACAAGACATACCCGGGACAGTTATCGAAAATGCCAAACTGATGATGCTCGACACCATCGGAGTAATCCTAGCGGGCGCGCGTGATCCTGGCTGTGGGTTACTCGCCGAGTGGGTGAAAGATCAGGGGGCAGCTCAACGGGCAACGGTCATCGGGCATGGGTTTCGCACCTCCTCGCTCTTGGCCGCGCTCGTGAACGGCCACGCGTCCCACGCGTTAGATTACGACGACAACGGGCACTACAGCACGCAAACGTTCCCCGCGGCGCTGGCCTTGGGCGAGCCGGCGCACTGCGCCGGCGCGAGGTTTCTGCAAGGGTACATCATCGGCCGCGAGGTCTGCTATCGCCTGGACCGCGCTTTCGACGCGAGTCGAGAAGATCTCAAAGGTCCGACGTACCGGGGATGGCACCATACGGGGACGAATGGGTCTTTAGGAGCGGCGGCAGCCGCCGGACTGATCCTGGGATTGAGTCCTGAACAGATGCGGGTGGCATTTGGCATTGCCGCCAATGGCGCGGCGGGGCTCCGCGCCAATATGGGCACGATGGCCAAAGCTTTGGTATCGGGCAACGCGGCGCGCACTGGAGTCATGGCCGCCACGCTGGCGCAACGTGGTTTCACCGCAGAAAAATCCATCCTGGAAAGCCGGCAGGGGCTTGCCAACGCGTTTTGTGAAGAGGGCGACATTGATTGGGCGGCGATGACGCGGGACCTGGGAAAAAGCTACGAGCTGGGTCGCGGCGCGATCACGAAGGAGTATCCTTGCTGCAGCCCGGCGCATCGACCGATCGAAGCGCTGCTGAAGATCACCAGGGAACATCAGGTTCGCGTTGAAGACGTGGATAGAATCGAGTGCGATACGCATGCGTTTTCGTTGCGGCGAGATGAAGCCGCCGACGCGCACGAAGGGCAGTACAGCTTGAAGTACTGTCTTTCCGTGGCGCTTCTCGACGGTGCCATGGGGCTGTGGCAGATGACTCATGAAAGAGTCGAATCACAGGACGTGCAGGATCTGATGCGGCGGCTTCAAATCGTCGCGCCCCCGGGCGGAGCGGTCGAAAGAAGACCGAAGGAGAAACTCACCGTATTTCTCAAAAACGGCCAGAGTTATTCCGCGGAGGTCACGCACGCGCGGCGCATTTCAAGCCCGCAGGAGCTTGAAGCGAAGTTTTTTATTTGCGTCGAAGGAAGCCTAACAAGCGCGGTCGCGAAACAGACACGTGAGATGATCCTCACCTTCGACACGCTTGATGATGTGAGCAAACTGACGGACCTGGTCCGTTGACGCCTGAGTTGTCACGCTGAGCAGGCAAGTCGATGGGTGTTTTGCCGCCAGCCGGGATGCAGGATGTTTGCCGGCGCCGGCCATGCCGCTGTCCCACAATGGAGAGTGATTTGGATGTGGGCGACCACATCTGGGACGAGTTATGAAACATTCTGTGAGGGCGCCGGTCCACCATGCTTTCAGTCAGGGGCGGTGTTTCGTCGAGCTGATTTCCTTCCTGTGTTTTGATGCCTCACTCCTATGATGCCGTTGTAATCGGCTCGGGGCCGAACGGTCTTGCGGCCGCGATCACGATAGCGCAAAGCGGTAAATCCGTGATTGTTTATGAAGCGCGGGAAACGATCGGTGGCGGTGCGCGCTCTTCGGAGCTGACCTTGCCCGGTTTTGTCCATGACGTGTGCTCGGCCGTTTACCCGCTGGCCGCCGGCTCGCCTTTCTTTCGTATGCTGCCACTCGCTCAGCATGGGCTGGAATGGATCGAACCGCCGGCGGCATTGGCCCATCCCTTCGATGATGCAACGGCAGTTACGTTAGAGCGTTCAGTTGCGGCAACAGCCGCACAACTCGGACCCGATCAGGAAACCTATCAGAATCTCATAAATCCACCGGTTGCCGGTTGGGATGGGCTGGACGTTGATCTACTCGGCCCGCCGCGGGTTCCAGCTCATCCTTGGAGTCTAGCCCGGTTCGGAGTTCTTGCGATTCAGCCGGCGCGCCGTCTCGCTGAAAAGCGTTTTCGGGGCGAACCAGCGCGCGGGCTTTTTGCAGGGCTGGCAGCGCATTCGATGTTGCCGCTTGAAGCCTGGGCTTCGGCTGCATTTGGGCTGGTGCTGGGAATCACCGGTCACGCCGTCGGCTGGCCCATCGCGCGCGGGGGAGCTCAGCAGCTCAGTAACGCATTGGCTTCCTACCTGCGCTCGCTTGGAGGCGAAATCGTTCTCAACCGCCAGGTGCGAGACCTGAGCGCGCTGCCGCCGGCGCGCGTGGTCCTGTGTGACCTAACACCACGGCAACTCGTAGAGGTAGCTGGTGAGAGTTTTTCTTCGGGTTATCGAAACAGACTGCAGCGCTATCGGTACGGGATGGGCGCGTTCAAAATGGATTGGGCGCTGTCCGGCCCTGTGCCCTGGAGAGCGGCGGCATGCGCGCGCGCCGCGACGGTTCACGTGGGAGGAGCCTTGGCGGAGATAGCTTTCTCGGAGCGCGCCGCCTGGAGCGGGGAGCACATTGAAAGACCCTTTGTGCTTCTGGCGCAGCCTTCGCTTTTCGATCCCGGGCGCGCCCCTGAAGGCCACCACACGCTTTGGGGTTACTGCCATGTGCCGCATGGGTCTTCGGTCGATATGGCGGGCAGAATCGAACGGCAAATCGAACGTTTTGCGCCGGGATTCAGAGACCTCGTGCTTGGGCGGAGTATCATGCCGCCGCGAGAACTGGAGAAGCGCAATGCCAATCTTGTCGGTGGCGATATCAATGGCGGCGCGCCCATTCTAAGCCAGCTCTTTCTTCGTCCCACGCCAAAGCTGTATCGAACTTCACGTAAAGGACTTTATGTTTGCTCGGCATCGACGCCGCCAGGCGGCGGCGTTCATGGGATGTGCGGCTACTTTGCGGCGCGGCAAGCGTTGCGGGACATATTCTAACTGGGTGCTAAAAAGCCTCCGTTCACACTTCGAAACCTCAGGATGAATGGGGGGCCCGTAATCTAGTGGTTACTTCGCGGTGGTTGTGCATGAAAATTGCTGTAGGGAGCTAAGAACCTATTGACATGCGATTCGAATACGATATGAAAGATTTCTGCTCATCATTCAAAAGAACCTAACTGACTCACAACTCTGAGTTGAGCGTTGGGCGGGGGATCGGGTCTATGGCTCGGGCATCATCTAAGGTTGTGGGACGGAACCTGCCGAAATCCAAGACTGGCATCTCTGGTCTCGATGACATAACCTTTGGCGGCTTACCCAAGGGTCGCCCGACGTTGGTCTGCGGGAGCGCGGGATGCGGTAAGACCCTGCTGGCCATGGAATTTCTTATCCGTGGCGCCCTTCAATACAACGAACCGGGCGTCTTTATGGCCTTTGAGGAAACGGCCGAAGAGCTCGCGAAAAATGTGGCCTCCTTGGGCTACGACTTAAACGATCTGATCGCCCGTAAAAAATTGGTCGTTGACTACGTTCATCTGGACAGAAGCGAGATCGAAGAGGCGGGTGAG
The DNA here is from genome assembly GCA_050735755.1 of Binatia bacterium. Classification (GTDB taxonomy): domain Bacteria; phylum Desulfobacterota; class Binatia; order UBA9968; family UBA9968; genus DATMAM01. Next base: position 1,901 of record JBOHVR010000522.1, on the reverse strand, counting down.
TACGATCTCGAAGGACTCTTTCTTCGTCTGGGGAGCGCTATCGATTCGATCGGAGCTATGAGGGTATCCCTCGATACCCTGGAGACAGTTTTCTCGGCATTTACCGACCATTTCATTCTACGAGCTGAATTACGTCGTCTTTTTCGGTGGCTGAAAGACAAAGCCGTAACGGCAATCATTACCGCTGAACGGGGTGACGGAGCGTTTACCCGCCACGGCCTGGAGGAGTATGTATCCGATTGCGTAATCGTGCTCGATCACCGAGTCACCGACCAAATCTCGACCCGCAGAATGCGCATCGTCAAATATCGTGGCTCGCATCATGGCACTAATGAATACCCGTTTCTCATAGACGAGACGGGGTTTTCGGTTCTACCCATCACTTCGCTGGGTTTGCAGCATCAGGTGAGTAACGAGCGGATCTCGAGCGGCATTACACGGCTCGATACGATGCTGGGTGGAAAGGGCTGTTATCGAGGAAGTAGCATTTTGGTTTCGGGGACTGCCGGGACTGGGAAAAGTAGCCTGGCTGCTCAGTTTGTGAATGCCGCCTGCCAGCGGGAGGAGCGGTGTTTGTACGTCTCATCGGAAGAATCGCCGATGCAGATTGTCCGTAATATGCTTTCGATCGGGACCAATCTAAAACCATGGATGGACAAAGGGTTGCTTTGCTTTCAGGCGGTTCGCCCGACCTTCTATAGTCTCGAGAGGCACCTAGCCGTGCTCCACAAGACAATCGCGGAATTTAAGCCACGCGTCATCGTTCTTGATCCTATCACTAATTTTATCACCGTCGGTAATGAGGCAGAGGTCAAGGCCATGCTGACGCGACTGATCGATTTCCTCAAGACTCACCAAATCACCGGGCTATTCACAAGCCTAACCTCAACAACGGGTGGCAGCCTAGAGCAAACGAATATCGGCATCTCCTCGTTAATGGATACCTGGCTGCTCCTGCGGGATATCGAAATCAATGGCGAGCGAAACCGCGGTCTTTACGTTCTCAAATCGCGGGGCATGGCTCATTCCAATCAGATCCGTGAGTTTCTGCTAAGCGATACCGGCATCGATCTGGTCGATGTCTATCTCGGACCGGGTGGTGTTTTTACGGGAACGGCTCGTCAAGCGCAGGAGGCCGAAGACAAAGCCGCCTTGCTGAAGCGACAAGAGGAGATAGCGCGGCACCAACGGATGATCGAAATTAAACGCCAGCAGCTTGAGGCCAAGATTGCCACCCTGAAGTCGGAATTTGAGGCAGAAAAGCAGGAATTGGAAAAAGAGATGGCCGAGATGAAAGGACGGGGTCAGGCGCGGGCAGAGGACCGTATGGCCATGGCGCGTCTCCGAAAAGCAGATAGTCTAAGCAAGCGTAATGGGAAAAAACGTTTGCCAGGAGGCAGTAATGATTCCCACCACTCAAAAACAACGGGATGACGATGCAAACTTTAAAAAGTGGGTGCTAAGGCTTTACATCGCCGGACAAACCCCGAAATCGCTCACGGCTCTTCAGAATCTCAAAAGGATGTGCGAAGAGCGCCTCGCGGGAAGTTATAAGATCGAAATTATCGATTTGGTCAAAAGTCCGGAATTGGCGCGGGAGCATCAAATTGTGGCAATTCCGACGTTAGTGAGACAACTTCCAACACCCTTGAAAAAAGTTATCGGCGATCTTTCCAATGAAACGAAAGTCTTTCGCGGGCTGGATCTGCTGCCGGAGCAGTGAACAAACAGGTTCGGCGGTCCAACGTGGAATAAACTTTTAAGGCGGACAGCGTAGGGTTTCTTATTCGATCAGGTGGGGAGAAAAATATGTCTGATTTAGAAAACGCGAAGTCATCCTATCTGGACCAGGCTTTGAGTGCCGAAGGAGGTCTTGAAATCGTTCAGGAAGCCACCGACAC
>JBOHVR010000521.1:0-2690 GCA_050735755.1 Binatia bacterium | reverse complement strand
ATTCGAGGCCCACGTTTCAGGATTACGAAATCCCCTATCGGGAAGATTGGGTGGTGCTCGATGCCCTCAATTACATCAAGGATTACGTGGATGGCACGCTGTCCTTTCGCTGGTCGTGTCGGATGGGCGTATGTGGGAGTTGCGGCATGATGGTCAACCGGAGGGGCAGGCTCACCTGCGCGGCATTTCTGCGTGACTATTATCCCAAGCCTATACGCGTTGAACCCATGGACCACTTTCCGATCATCCGGGATCTGGTCGTCGATATTAATGACTTTTTGGATAAACTGAAGAGCATCAAACCCTGGATTATCCGGGAGCAGGAGAAGCGACTCGAAGAAGGCGAGTATCTGCAGACGCCGGCGGAAAAGACGCGCTACGATCAGTATAGCCAGTGCATTAACTGCATGCTTTGTTACGCGGTCTGTCCGGTTTACGGTAACGATAAAGCATTCCTTGGCCCGGCGGCTATCGCTATCGCCCAGCGTTACAATCTCGACTCTCGCGATGAGGGGCGCCTACAAAGGGAAAAAGTGGTGGCGGCGCCGGACGGCGAATGGATGTGCACTTTCGTGGGAGAGTGCACCCGGGTGTGTCCTAAAGATGTCGATCCGGCCGGGGCGATCCAGAGAGCCAAGCTTGCGAGTGCTGTGGACTGGTGGAAGCCCCTCCTGCTGCCCTGGGGCAAAAGCCAGTAACGCTAAAAAGGACCGGAGGAGGTTGCCGTGGAGAAAGGAAAGAAATCTGCGGTTCTTAGGACTCGTCGGCTTTCAGGTAGGCTGCTGACGTTTTTGCTCCGCGAAGAGGATGAGACGCTTCGTCAATTCGCAGCGGCTTCCAAAACAGGTCGTGCCGCTAAAACACTTATCAAGCAAGGCTTGCTTCGAATCACGCTTGTAGTGCTCAAGAAGGGAACCGCTCTTCCACGGCATCGGGTAGCTGGTCCCGTTAGCATCCAAGTTGTCCGGGGCTGTTTGAGACTAGAAACGGAAGACGGGGATATCGACGTTTCGGCGGGCAGCCTAATAACGCTTGACGCCGGAATCTCCCATACGGCAAAGGCCCATGATGACTGCGGAATGCTGATTACGTTTGCCATAGCCGGAAATTTTCAATCGAAAGAAAATCAGGAACCTCGACGGAAATCATTTCATGGAAGGGAAAGCTGATTCGGAGCATATCACAGACGAGCGGCTCGTTAACGAAGTTCTTCTGCGCTACCCCTCCACCTCTGTCATCTTTCTTCAGCATGGGCCGGCGAGCCGGACTCTCCCGGGCCGACTGTTTCCCGACTATCCCCCAATGACTGTCAAAGAATATGCTGATCTGAGAGGCGTGAGTATAGAATTCCTCCTCCGAAGTCTCAATGCTGCCGCCGAGACCGAAAGATTCGCTCGTCGTAATCCTTGGGTTCTCAGCGAAAGGAACGAGCCTGAAGTGGGCCCGGGGGTTCCCTTACCGATCTTGCGTTGAGCTGGACTCCGAGTGGGGCGCCGTGTTCTATTACGCCTAGTCATGAAATCTCCAAACTCAGCCAACTTGCCTGGTCTCGAAGACAAGACTTTTTTATTGCTGATCATTGCGGTATCGCTGGCATTCGCATGGATCCTCTGGCCGTTCTCCGGAGCCGTTTTGTGGGCAACTGTGCTGGCGATAGTGTTTGCGCCGTTGTATCGGCGGCTTTCGAGATCGATGCGCCAGAAGCGCACGCTCGCCGCGCTCGCTACATTGCTGATCATTGTGATGATCGTGATTCTGCCGTTAACGCTGATCACCGGGTTGTTGCTGCAGGAAGGGTTCAGTGTCTACGAGAGAATCCAGTCGGGCGAGCTGAATATCGGCCGGTACTTCAAGCAGATGTTTGGTGCCCTACCATCATGGGTCACCGATCTGCTGGATCGTTTTGAGCTGACAAACCTCGGCGTGATGCAAGAGAGATTATCTACCGGCCTGATGAAGACGAGTCAGCTTCTTGCCACCCAGGCTCTGAACATTGGCCAGAACACGTTCGAGTTCATCGTCAAATTGTTCATCGTACTGTACTTGCTATTCTTTCTGCTGCGCGACGGTGACGACCTTGTCAAGCGCATCAGGGACGCGATTCCGTTGCGCGCGGAGCAACAACGCGATCTCCTCAACAAGTTCACCGCGGTCATCCGCGCCACCATCAAAGGGACCCTCGTCGTGGCGATCGTGCAAGGAGCGCTCGGAGGACTGATCTTCTGGGCTTTGGGCGTCCACGCCCCAGTATTATGGGCGGCGTCGATGGCCGTTTTATCCCTGCTGCCTGCGGTCGGTAGCGCTTTGGTTTGGCTGCCGGTTGCGCTCTATTTCCTGGTAACGGGCGCGATCTGGCAGGGGATTGTCCTGATGGTGTTTGGCGTGCTTGTGATCGGGTTGGTAGACAACGTCCTGCGGCCGGTTCTCGTCGGCAAGGAAACCAAAATTCCCGACTACGTTGTGCTGGTCGCCACACTCGGTGGCATAGCGATCTTCGGTCTCAACGGCTTTGTGATCGGGCCGCTGATCGCGGCGATGTTCATGGCCGCCTGGGATATTTTTTCCGCATCGAGATCGGAGACGCAGATTGAGCGCAGTAGCGACTGAGATGAGCGACTGTCGCCATGAGTATCTCACAGAGTTACCAACATCATCGCGCGTGGCCAAAGCCTATAGACGCCGTTTAGAAT
>JBOHVR010000520.1:0-4340 GCA_050735755.1 Binatia bacterium | reverse complement strand
GCCTGAGGATTGCTTCTCTGGAGGCTGGGTGTGAGTGGATCCCGTTTTTGATGGACCGCCTGGATATGGAATACGGCAACCGGGCACATCAGGCGCCGCTGCTGAAAAAGAAACCGAGCGAATACATCAGAGGCGGTCAGCTGTACTTCCATGCAGAACTTTGGGAAAGAATGCTGCCTTATGCCATCGAGCGCTTGAGTGAGGACCTCATTCTTTACGCATCTGACTATCCGCACGAAGCCGATCTCGCCGATGCGGTGCGCGAGTTCGAAGCGAGAGAGGACCTCTCCAGCAGCGCCAAAAGAAAGATCCTCTCAGATAACGGCCGGCGCTTTTACAACATGAACTGAGGCTCGAATCCTACCTCAGCGTGACCCTCTCCCGCAAAGCGGGACCCGGGGCGAAACTTTGCGCCATGAATTTCCAGTCGCTTCGCTATCAAGACATTGGATACCGATCCACAGAGATTGGGTTCCCCGCTCCCCGTCGCTTTTGCGTCCGAGAAAGCCTCCCAGGCCAGCCTGACGCATTTCTCATGTGCGTATTAATCAATAGCCGATTCGGTGGTTGGATCAAAAAGATGAATTTTGTTCATATCCAGCCATAAGCGCAATTTGCTACCGAGCTGGAGATGCTTGTCTGAGTCACATAAAACGACGATGTCTTGTTCTCCCGAGCGCAGATGAACGGCCGTTTGCGCTCCCATGGGTTCCGCCAGTTCCACGGTTCCTTCTAATGCTTGGTGATTCGCTCCAGGTGAGGCTTCACTCTCCGCAACAACATGTTCCGGCCTGATGCCGAGCACAAGTTCCCGGTCAATCCAACGTGCAAGGGTGCGGAAACGAGGCTCGGGGAGAGCCAAATCCGTTCCGTGGGTATTGAGACGCAGCGCCTTATCACTTCGGGACAAGCGGGCGTACAAAAAATTCATCGCGGGGGCCCCGATAAATCCCGCGACGAACAGATTCTGCGGATTACGGTAAAGATCCTGAGGCGCGCCTTGTTGCATGATAACTCCGTGGTTCATCACAACGATCCGGTCGGCCAGAGTCATGGCTTCGACTTGATCGTGAGTCACGTAGATGACCGTAGTCTGAACGCGTTCGTGCAATTGCTTGATCTCCGCGCGCATGCGCACCCGAAGCTTGGCATCGAGGTTGCTCAGCGGTTCGTCGAAAAGAAACACCTCAGGTTTGCGCACGATCGCCCGTCCCATCGCGACGCGCTGGCGCTCGCCACCTGAAAGCTGAGCGGGTTTTCGCTCCAGAAGATCTTCGATGCGGAGCATCTCGGCGGCCTCGCGAACGCGACGATTGATCTCGTCTTTCTTGAGCTTGCGCAGCTCAAGGCCAATCGCCATGTTCTTATAGACCGTCATGTGGGGATAGAGAGCGTAGTTCTGAAAAACCATCGCGATATTGCGGTCCTTGGGCGGGATAGCATTCACAAGGCGGTCGCCGATATAGATCCCGCCGCTCGAAGGTTCCTCAAGTCCAGCAACGATACGGAGGGTTGTGGTCTTGCCGCAACCCGAAGGTCCAACCAAAACGACAAACTTTTGGTCCGGGATTTCCAGGGTGAGATGGTCGACTGCCATCTTGTTGTCAAACTGTTTGGTGACGTCCTTTATGAAAACGCGAGCCATTGTTGGGTCCTCAGATAGGAATAGAAGTGCAACCTACGGTCTGTCAAGGCACTTATTCGTGCGGGTTGCGGGCGGCTCTCTTTGGGCTTCCATTTCCATATCCGTAATGCTACACGTATAGCCTGTGTTTGCTTGTCTGCTTCTCTTGCCCGTTCTTCTCAGCGCCGTCTAAGAGGTTTGTCTGGCGCGTATGAAATACCTCGCAATTTGCGAAGATGACCTGCTATTTCAGTTTATGGGTAAAGTCGCGAGCCGGCCCAGGGAGGTTCTCTTTCTGGTGCAGACCCAGGAGGTGTCCAGGAGAATCAGGAGGAGGGGTGGAAGCAGCCAATGGGGCGATTTAGAGAGCCCGGAGACTTACGAAAAAGTCCATCTGGAGTCCACGCATCAGGCCATTCTTTTTTTGCGCGATGCGCAGCTGTGCGAGCGGGTTTACTTTGCCTTAAGAATCCTGCGCGGTGATCTTCCTATTCTTTCTCTTTCGGCAGGAGCCCAAAGCGTGGACCACAAGAACGACCCGTTTTTGCGCAAGATTCCGCTCGAAGTCATCTTTAAGGAGTTTTGTGCCCCGCAACTGCTCGACGTCTTGAATCAGCAGAAAGTGGAGAAGATCCGTTCGCTTTTTCGCGAAAAAGATAAGATTCACATTCTTCTGCAGCACGACCCGGATCCTGATGCCATTGGCAGCGCTCTTGCTCTACGCGAGCTTTTGGGCCGGAACCGTTCGACAACACCGATCGTAACCTTTGGTGAAATAGCGCGGCCGGAAAACCTTGCCATGGTGCGGCTTCTCGACATTCAAATTGACAAGATTACTTACGCGGAGCTGCATGAAGACGGCGCCCGGTTGGCCCTTGTGGACGTGCAACCCCCCTATTTTGAGCAGCCTCTGGGGCGGGTGGATCTGGTCGTCGATCATCACCCGAAGCGGACTCCGTTCAAGGCGCGTTACGCGGATCTGCGAACGTCGTATGGCGCGACTTCGACGATCTTTACCGGCTATCTCCGGGCGGCAGGGATCAAACCATCACAGCGATTGGCGACGGCGTTACTTTATGGCATCAAGACCGATACGCTGTTTTTGGATCGCGGAACTCATGTGGCGGATTTGGAAGCTTTCACGTATTTGTATCCGCTGGCCCATCGGGCCCTGATTACGAAAATGGAACGGCCGGCTCTACCGCGCGAGGATCTGGAAGCATTTGGCCGTGCTTTAAGCCGGCTTCAACTGGAAGACGGAGTGGCCGTGATCCACATGGGAGAGATCCGCAGGGAAGACGTCATTCCGCAAATGGCGGAGTTGAGCCTGCAGATCGAGGGCGTGGAATGGAGCGTGGTTTCGGGGCTGCATGGTGATCGCGTGGTGATTTCCGTGCGCAATGTGGGATATGTCAAAAGCGCCGGAGAGGTGATGAAGAGGCTCTTCGACGAGCTCGGCAGCGCCGGCGGACACCGTTCGATGGCCAAAGCCGTAGTGCCCATCGAACGCTTCAAGGAGCACTTCGGCGAAGTCAGCGAGAAGGTGATCCGGGAAGCGGTGATGCGGCTCATCGAACCTCGCGGAGACGCGGTGGCATCTTTAGGAAAGCCGTGAAAATATTGACTTGGACAGGGTGATCTGTTAGTAGCCAAATTGAGTCTGAGGACGAGGAGAAATTAATGACGTACATCATTTGCGAGCCGTGTATTGATGTTAAAGACACCGCGTGCGTAGACGTTTGTCCCGTGGACTGCATTCATCCGACCAAAAACGAAACCGAAGAGTTTGAAAAAGAGAAAAAGCTCTATATCGACCCTGAAGAGTGTATCGATTGCGGGGCGTGCGAGCCGGTCTGCCCGGTGGAAGCCATCTTCGAGGAAGCGGCGGTTCCGGACAAGTGGAAACAATTCACCCAGATCGACGCCGACTACTACAAAAAAAGGAAAGGCTAGAGTTTATTGGACATGGCTCCAGGCGTGGTACGAGCTGCGCACGAGGGGTCCGGCTTCGACATGGCGAAATCCCGACTCCTGCGCCTCTCCTTTGAGAAGTTCAAATTCATCCGGGGTCACATAGCGCGACACAGGTAGCTGTTGAGTCGAGGGCTGCAAATACTGCCCGAGCGTTACGATATCGCATCCGGCGGCGCGTAAATCTGCTAAGGTTGCTCTGACTTCTTCAAGCGTTTCCCCCACCCCAAGCATTAAGCCCGATTTAGTCAGAATTTCACCGCGTATTTCTTTGGCGGCTTTGAGTAGGTCCAGGGAGCGATGGTAGATCGCTCCGGGCCGGACTTTTTTGTAAAGCCGCGGCACGGTCTCGATGTTGTGGTTCAGAATGTCGATGCCCGATCGGACAACCGTTCCCAGGGCGCGCCAATCGCCTTTGAAATCCGGAATCAAAACTTCCACCCGCGTTTGAGGATTAAGGGTTTTGAGCCAGAAGACGGTCTGAGCGAAGTGGCCTGAGCCGCCATCGGCAAGATCGTCGCGGTCCACTGACGTCACCACGACGTGCGCCAGGCCGAGTTCCTGAACGACGTGGGCAACGTTCTTGGGCTCATCCGGATCGAGTTGAAACGGCCGGCCCTTGCTGATCGCACAAAACCTGCACCCCCGCGTGCAGATGTCTCCGAGGATCAGAAAGGTCGCGGTGCCGTGACCCCAACACTCGCCGATATTAGGGCAGCGCGCCTCCTCGCAGACCGTGTGGAGG
>JBOHVR010000519.1:0-4800 GCA_050735755.1 Binatia bacterium | reverse complement strand
CGCGAACCAGGCCGCGGTCGCGATCGAAAACGCCCGGCTCTATGACAACCTCAAGCAGTCGCAACGGGTTTTGCAGCGAGCCGATCGACTCTCATCCTTGGGCATGTTGACCGCCGGTCTGGCGCATGAAATCCGCAATCCTCTCGTTGCGATTCGAACTTTTACCCAGCTTCTACCCGAGCGCTACCAGGACCCGGATTTCCGGACCAATTTCCAATCGCTAGCTTTGAAAGAAGTGGATCGGATCTGCAATCTCATTACGGATCTCCTCAGTTTTGCGCGTCCCTCGACTCCCAACGTTTCCGCCGAGAATATCAACGAGATTGTGCAGAACGTAACCCGCATTCTTGAGACTGAAGCCAAGGAGAAGGACGTAAAGATCCAATTTCGGCTGAGCCCCGAGCTACCCGTGACCTTCGTTGACAAGGAACAAATGAAGCAGGTGTTCATGAACGTCATTCTTAACGCGATCCAATCGATTGATGGTGGGGGGACCGTGGAGGTCTCTAGCCGGCTTTTCGTTTCCAATGATGCTCACAAGTTTGTTCAGATTAGAATTCACGATTCCGGAATAGGCATTCCCGAAAGAGACCTAGAAAATATCTTCAACCCCTTTTTTACGACGAAAAAAGGAGGAAGCGGCTTGGGGTTGTCGATATCTCATCAGATCGTGCAGGAGCATGCCGGATATATGGCGGTTGAAAGCAAGGTCGGGCAGGGGGCGAGTTTCTACATCAATCTACCTGTGAGCCCTCTATCACAGAAGGAAAGTCGAGGATCTCCTCACCTTCATGGACATGAAAAGGATTCTGGTCGTTGACGATTCGATCGCCGTTCGCGAAACTCTGACTCTGATCCTGGGGAGCGAGTTTATGGTCGTGCAACGGCCCCTTTCACCCATGGAAGTTCTGCCGCAGTCAGACGAGCCCGTGGATCTGCTTATTTTTGGAGTCTCTCCCGCCTGGATAAGTCATTCCTCGAATCTATTACGCAGCGCTGCCTCCGCGCCCTTTGCGGTTCTCTTTCTGGTGGATTCAAGATCGATGTTGCAGTCGCGCGATCCTCCAGAGGCGAACCGAATCGATTACCTCGCCAAACCTTTCAACCCGTACGAGCTTAAAGAAAAAGTCGGTCGTCTTCTTACGTCTCCTACGAGTTGGGTGCCTCCGGTTGAGCCCTTTGGGGCGCGTGCAGGGCGCGCAAGGCGCTACTTTGAGTTTCCTTACGTCTCGCGCGCCGCCGCCGGATTGGCTCAGAGGTATGCCTTAAGTCGACTGCCCATCCTCGTTCACGGAGAATTGGGTTGTGGTCAGGAAGATCTGGCGCGAGGCATGTTCGAAATGCAAAGACCAGGCGCGTCCTGGCTCGCGCTTTCGTGTCCCGCGCTCAACGACAAAAGTCTTTTCGGTGGGCTGGGGTGCTTAGTGGCAGACCGAGTCGAAACCGGATTGGAGCCGACGATTTTCCTCAATGGCGTGGAATCTCTGGACCCCTGGGCGCAGGCTTCGCTCCTGCGCGTCTTGGAAGAAGAAGAGTATCGAGGGCGGGATTTATGGGTCCTTTCCACTGCGCACGAGGACTTGCTTGAAAGAGTATATCGCGGCGATTTCCTGGGCTCGCTTTACTATCGTCTGGCCACCTTGACGCTCTTCCTCGCTCCGCTTCGGGACAGACGAGATGAGATTCCTGGACTGGCTGCCGCCCTAGCACAAGATTACGGGGAGCGTCTTGGATTAGGGCCGGTCCGGTTATCGCCCGATGCCATGGCGCGACTGTGCAATTATTTGTGGTTTGGGAATGCCAGAGAGATGGAAACCGTTATTGCACGGACGGTCGCGGCCCGTCGAAAGACATTCCTCGAGGCCGACGATTTTCTGTTTGGTTCGGGCGAGGATCTGAGATGGGGTTTACCCTTGGGCGCGGATCAAGAGCCGGGAAAAGAAGAGAAACAAGATTTCTTCAAGGAGGAAAAAGTAAAGAAAGGCCCGCCTTCGGCTGTCTTGCGGAACGGCAACGCCTTAGATTTGAGCGTGGTCGTCAACGAGCTTGCCCACGAGCTCAAAAATCCCATGGTCACCATCAAAACTTTTTCCCAGCTTCTCGCAGAGAGATACGACGACCCCGTGTTTCGCAATCGATTTCGTGAAATGGTTTCAGGTGATATCGAAAGGATGGATGCTCTCCTGGAGAGCCTGCTAGATTTCGCGCGTTTGGGACAGCCGGCGGCACAATCCGTCAGCCTTTTGGAACAGCTGCGGCAGGTGCTGGAGGAAGTCTTGCCGGACCCCAGGAAGGAATGGATTAAAGAAGAGCTTAGACGGCTAGGACAGGACACGGAGGTTTTCGTCGATCAGGAACATTTGCGCTATGCTCTCAAGAATGTGCTTCGCAGCGCGCTTTTCGAAGCGAAGCCAAGAGGAGATGTGGATATTCATACGGAGGCGGAAGGAGTGATTGCGGTCTCTTATTTACAGGAGGGTGGGAGGGTGGTTTCTCTTGCCCAGTACCTGGACCCCAATGCCCAACCCACCGACTCGGATCATGAGGGGATGTCGTTGCGTGTTCTTCTGGCCAAGACGCTGCTTGAGAAGAGCGGTGGCAAGGTCAAGATGGAGCGCGATGACGCCGGCAACGTGCGAATCCGAATGCAACTCCCTACAGTTCAATCGAGGACGAGGGCGTTATGAGCCAGCCGAATTTGATGGTTGTCGATGACGAAACGGGAGTTCGTGAGTCCTTGCGCTTGGTTTTTGGGCGTGATTTTCGAGTACACGAGGCGAAGACGAGCGAGGAAGCCATCCAGAAAGTTCGCGAGGAAAGACCGGACGTCGTTCTCTTGGATATCATGATGCCGGGTACGGATGGCCTGAAGGTGCTAAAGCAGATCAAGGAAATCAGCCCTGAAAGTCAGGTCATCATGCTCACCGCGCTCAACACGGCACGGACGGCTTTCCTCGCCAAAGAAGCCGGCGCCTTTGACTATGTCACCAAGCCCTTTGACGTTGACGAGCTTCGCCTGCGTGTGGACCGGGTTCTCGAAAAAATCCAGCTGTCCAGGGAATTAGAGCACCTGAAGGAGGAGGTCGGGCGCAGGTATGGCGTGGAGAACATCGTGGGGAAAGCGCGCCCGATGCTGGAAATCTTCCGGTCCGTCAGCCTGGTCGCCGGAAAGAAGACGACGGTTCTCGTTACGGGTGAAAGTGGTACAGGAAAAGAGCTGATTGCTCGCGCCATCCACTACAACAGCGATCGACGGAGCAAGGCCTTCGTCGTCGTGAACTGCGCGGCGTTGCCTGATACCCTCATTGAGAGCGAGCTATTTGGATACGAGAAAGGAGCCTTCACCCACGCCTACCAGCGGAAGATCGGACATTTCGAGCTGGCGCATGGGGGTTCGCTTTTTCTCGATGAGATCGGTGAATTGAGCCTTGGGACACAGTCCAAATTCCTGCGTGCCATCGAAACGGAAACGTTTACTCGGCTGGGCGGCACCGAAGAAATTAAAGTCGACGTGCGGGTGATCGCTGCCAGCAACCGGGAGCTGGAAAAGCTGGCACAGTCGGGTCGCTTTCGTTCGGATCTTTTTTACCGGCTCAATGTCGTTTCGCTGCAGCTTCCCCCGTTGCGCGAGAGGAAGGAGGACATTCCGTTGCTCCTGGATCACTTTCTCCGCCTCAAGGCCCAGGAGCATGCGCTGCCGCCCAAGATTCTCTCCCCCGATGTGGTTGATTTTTTCTTGTCGTATCCTTGGCCGGGCAACGTACGCGAGGTGGAAAATCTGATCGAGAGACTCACGATCCTCTCTCCTCAGGAGTCGGTTACACTTCATGACCTGCCGGAAAGCATGTATCAGCGCGACCAGACAGCAGCGCTGCGCGAAGAAGTTCTACGCGGGTGTCGGCCGCTCAGCGATGCCGTCGACAGCTTCGAGCGCGAGCTCATTTTAAAAGCGCTGCAAAAAACCAGCTTTAACCAAACCAAAGCGGCTGCCCTGCTCGGAACGAGCCGACGCATTTTGCGCTACCGAATGGAGAAACTCAAGATCAGCGAGAGCGGCGGGATGTCCGACCCCACAAAACTGTCCGAGTAGTGCTCAAATTTGTTCGCCTAGCGGCCCCCAAGTTTTTTCAAACTGGGAATTTCTCTTTTTAATCCGGTCACTTCAACGGGCCACCTTTGATGGCATATCGATTGCGTCGCATCCCTAGGAGCGCGAGGAATTGGCGTTATAAAACGGATGCGAGGATGAACGAAAAATCCAGTATTCTAATTGTAGACGATGAGATGGGTCCGAGAGAGTCCATGCGAATGATCCTGAGCCCGTATCATAATGTTTACGCGGCCGAGAGCGGGGCCAGGGCCATCGAGCTGTTGAGTGAGATTCCTTTCGACCTGGTAACCCTGGACCTGAAGATGCCTGGGATTCCCGGTATCAAGGTCCTTGAGAAGATCAAAGAGCACGACCCGGATATCGAAGCGATTATCGTGACGGGGTACGGCTCCATGGATACGGCCGTCGAGGGGCTCAGGCTGGGCGCCTTTGACTATATTTCCAAACCGTTCGACGTGAGCCACATCCTGTCGCTGGTCAAGCGCGCTCTGGAACGCCGGTATGCCAAGCTGAAACTCCGCCAGCTAAAGACGGATTTCTTGTCCAATGTCTCTCACGAATTGCGGACCCCGATCAGCGTGGTGGTCGGCTTTGTCTATCTGCTGCTGAATCAGGTTATCGGTAAACTCACGGAAGAGCAGCAACGGGTCTTGGAGAAAGTCTACCGAAACTCGGAAGAACTGCTTGAA
>JBOHVR010000518.1:0-5841 GCA_050735755.1 Binatia bacterium | reverse complement strand
CGCCTTTCTAAAAATCCATGGCCTCGATGACCCGTCGCAAATCGTCGGTTCGCCTCTGGACATCTTCATTGCTCCCGAGGACCGCAGTCTCGTAATCGAAAGAACCCTGGCACGCCAGCGCGGCGAGCCCGTGCCTCAGGTCTATGAATATCGCATCGTGCGCCCGGATGGAGAAGTGCGCACCGTGCAGACTTCGGCGACTCCCATCGTTTACCAGGGCCGGGCGGCCGCGCTGGTCGCGCTGCGTGACCGCACCGAAGATAAAATGGCCGAGCAGGCCGTACGCGACAGCGAGAACAAGTTCCGCTCGGTTATCGAGACCGCCATTGACGCCGTCGTTTCTATCGATAACCGCGGCACTATTATCCTCTTCAACCCAAGCGCCGAAGACATTTTTGGTTATTCTGCGCGCGAAGTGATGGGCAGACCCGTTACCTGCCTTATGCCCGCGCGTTTGCACTCGGCCCATAACCAAAGCTTCATCCGTTGCGTTTCCACCGGGCAAAGTACGATTATCGGAAGAATCGTAGAGATGGTGGGCCAGCGCAAAAACGGAAGCGAGTTTCCGATCGAGATCTCTCTATCGAGTTGGCGCAGCGGCAACGAACTATACTTTACCGCTTTTCTTCGCGACATCACCACGCGGAAGCAGGCCGAAACGACGATTCGCCAGCTCAACGGGGATCTTACTCAGCGGACAGAAGAGCTGCAAACCATCAATCAAGATCTCGAGGCATTTTCCTATTCAGTATCTCATGACCTCCGCGCTCCCCTTCGAGCCATCGATGGTTTCTCCAAAATTCTCGTTGAGGAGTTCGCCGGAACTCTCCCCGCCGAAGGCCAACGACTGCTCCACATTGTGCGCAACAATACCCGGCAGATGGGAGAGCTCATTGACAATCTGCTGGACTTTTCGCGCTTGAGCCGCAAATCGTTCGACTGCACGGTCCTCGATATGGCGTCCTTGACGGAATCGGCGCTGGATGAGCTGGGCAAAGCGGATTCTCAATTGGTTTTCCCCATCAAGATCCATTCTCTCGTGCCGGCTCGGGGAAACGGGCCGCTGATCAAGCAGGTTCTGATCAATTTGATCTCCAACGCGCTCAAGTTTTCCCGCGTTCGTTCGGAGCCGATCGTGGAAATCGGCTGCCACGCCAACGGCAGGGAAAATACCTATTACGTGAAAGACAACGGCGTGGGATTCGACATGACTTATGCGGACAAGCTCTTCGGCGTCTTTCAACGGCTCCACAGCGTCCATGAGTTCGAAGGAACCGGAGTCGGGCTGGCCATTGTCAAGCGCATCATTAATCGCCACAACGGACGGGTTTGGGCGGAAGCGAAAGCCAATGAAGGCGCGACCTTTTTCTTTACACTCCCCGCGCCCAGTGACGCCGGGTGAACGGCTGCGCCGAAATTCTCCTGGTGGAAGACAACCTGAACGACATTGACCTCATGCTCAGGTCCTTTCGCAGGCACCATTTGGTCAACAGCATCTGCGTGGCCCGGGACGGAGCCGAGGCTTTAGACTACGTGTTCGGGACGGGCGCTCATGCGCAACGCGGCGCTCCCGGTCAACCCAAGATTATCTTGCTCGACCTCAACCTACCCAAATTGAACGGCATTGAAGTGCTGCGGCAGGTCAAGTCCGACGAGCACGCCCGGGCGATCCCCGTGGTGGTCTTGATCTCCGCGAAACACGAGCGGGAGGCCATCGAGAGTTATCAGCTCGACGTGAACAGCTACATCGTGAAACCCGTCGAATTTGAGGATTTTGTTCGCGCCGTTTCAGACGCCGGACTGTATTGGATGGTGCGGAATCGACGTCCTGCTTAAAAGCCGCCTTGAGGTCCCGGAGCAAGCCCTGCATTCGTTTGAATTCAAGCCCCTAATGAAGAATAATGCTTATTCATGTCTGGCTCACTGCGTTTGCTTTTGCTCGAAGACGTGCCCACCGATGCCGAGCTCGTCTGTCACGAACTGCGGAAGGCCAAGATCGACTTTGCCTGGGAGCGGGTCGAGACGAAGGAAGCATTCCTAAACGGACTCAAGACATTTACCCCGGATGCCATTCTTGCCGATTATAACCTGCCGCAGTTCAGCGCGATGGATGCGCTGCGTCTTCTTAGGAAACTCGAGCTTGAGCTTCCTTTCATCCTTGTGACCGGTTCCCAATCGGAGGAGGTCGCCGTCGAATGTATGCGCGAAGGAGCCGACGACTATATCTTGAAGACCAGCCTAAAAAGGCTGCCCTCCGCATTGTTAAACACGTTGCGCAAAAAAGACATCGAACTGGAAAAAGACCGCGCCGAGGCCGAACTGCACCGCCGCGAGGAGCAGTATCGCCTTATCACCGAAAACACTCAGGATCTGATCTGCATGCTCGATCCCGTGGGGAATTTCACGTACGTCAGCCCATCTGCGCGCTCGCTGCTCGGATACGAGGCGAAAGACCTAATCGGAAGCAGCTGTTTCGAGTTGATTCACCCCGAGGATCGCCAAGCTGCCGCTGCGACGATTGAGCAGATACTGGCGAACGCAGACCGGGGAGCTCAGGAATTCCGCTTATGCCGCGTCACTGGGGAGTGGCGCATCTTCGAATCCGTGGGCAGCCGTATCCTCGATGACGGCGGCAAGCCGCAGCGGGCTGTTTTTGTCTCGCGGGATATCACCGAGCGCAAGCGGGATGAAGAGACAATTCGCCACCTCGCCTATTACGACGCGCTGACGGGGCTACCGAATCGGACGCTGTTCAATGACCGCCTCGCCCAGGCTCTGGCACAGGCTTATCGCAGCCGGCAGATGCTCGGGCTCATGTTCCTGGACCTGGATCGCCTGAAAGCCGTCAACGATACCTTGGGACACGCGATGGGTGACCGGCTGCTTCAAGGCGTCTCGGAACGCCTCAAGACCTGCCTGCGCGATGGCGACACGATCGCGCGCCTGGGAGGAGATGAATTCCTTCTCTTGCTCCAAGGGGTAACACACCTCGAAGATGTGGCTAAAGTCGCGCAACGCCTGCTCGAGGGGCTTAAGCCGTCCTTTTACTGCGAAGGCCAAGAGCTGCACACCACCGCAAGCATCGGCATTGCGCTTTATCCCAATGACAGCAAGGACGCCGAGTCCCTCATGAAGAACGCCGACACGGCAATGTATCGCGCCAAAGAACTCGGCCGGAACAACTATCAGTTTTACAGCGCGAGTATGAATGAGAGCGCATTGCAGCGACTCTCGTTGGAAAACAACTTGCGGCGTGCTTTGCAGCGCCGGGAATTTGTCCTTCATTACCAGCCCCAGATGAATCTGACGACGGGACAAATTACCGGAGCCGAGGCCTTGATTCGCTGGAATCATCCCGAGCTGGGTATGATCCCACCGGCGCGATTTATCCCGATCGCCGAAGAAAGCGGCCTCATTCTGCCTGTGGGAGAATGGGTCATGGCTACGGCCACAGCCCAGAACAAAGCGTGGCAGGAAGCAGGCCTAAGGCCTCTCCGGATCGCCGTCAACCTTTCACCCCTCCACTTCAAACACAAGGACCTGGCGCAAACGATTGCCAAGATCTTGCAGCAAACCGCGCTTGATGCCCGCTACCTTGAACTCGAGGTCACCGAAAGCGTCATTATGCAAACCACGGATAGCGACGCGGATGCCGTCGTCGCCACCATGCTCAAACTCAAAGAAACGGGTATCCACGTGTCCATTGACGACTTTGGCACCGGTTACTCTTCGCTAAGCTACCTGAAGCGGTTTCCCGTCGACACGGTCAAGATCGATCAGTCCTTCATCCGCGACATCACCACCAATCCCGACGACGCGGCCATTGCCAAAGCCATCATCAGCATCGCTCACAGTCTAAGCCTGCGTGTTATCGCTGAAGGTGTGGAGACCGAACAACAGCTGAACTTTTTGAGTTCGGAAAGATGCGATGAAATCCAGGGATTTTTTCTAAGCCGCGCGGTGCCCGCCGATGATTTCGTTGAATTCGTGAAGGCGCACGAGAACCACTTGACGAAGTAAAAAGGGGAAAAAGAACCCGTTGTTCTCTGCTTTTTGATTTTTACCTTTTACTTTCTTCAATCAGTCCCTTACGCTGCAAGAATTCCCGCGCGACTTCTTTGGCCGCCCGGCCCCCGCCGTCCACCTGAAAGTTGAGTTCTCTCATCTCCGCCACCGAGATGGCTCCCCCCAACAAATTCAGGATCTCACGCAGTTGGGGAAACCGTTCGAGCGTTACTTGACGCACCAGCGGCGCCGCATCATAGGGCGGAAAATACGCGCGGTCATCCTCAAGCTGGAACAAATCCAGACGTGCGATCAGGCCATCCGTTGAATTGCCCGCAATGAGATCGATCTCGCGCTGGGCCAGCGCCCGGTACGTGAGCGAGAGGTCCATTTCCCGGACATCTCTAAATTTCAATCCATACGTGCGGACGAGGCCCGCGTATCCATCCGGCCGGGAGATGAAGTCTTGGCCAAAACCGGCGCGCCACGTTGGCGCCATCCGCGCTGCATCAGAAATTGTCTTCACGCCCAGCCGGCGCGCATCTTCCCCGCGCACGAGGACGGCAAAGGTGTTGTTGAACCCAAAAGGTCGACCCCACTCGATGGCGAAACGGGTCGCGTACTCCGCCTTGACCTGCTCGTAAACCGCTTGCCGATCCGTCAATGGCTTTTGGCGCAGGATCACAGTCAAACCGGTTCCCGTATACTCCGGATACATGTCAATCTCTCCGGCAACGAGCGCCTCGTGCGCCAGGTTCCCGCCGAGGTCGAAGCGTCTCCGGACGGGAAGCCCGCTTTTCGCTTCGATGAGCTGGGCCATAATCTCTCCCAGGATAATCTGCTCCGTGAAGTCCTTCGACCCGATCGCAATGTACTCGCTCCTTTTGCCCGGGTAGCTAAAGACGGCGAGCGCAATCCCGCCGATCACAAACAGCGGCACCATCGCCCAGGCGAGCCGGCGCATGCGCATCCGCGCTGGGGCGCGCCGGCGAAAAAGGTTCTCGACTTGCCCTAGACCGAAATCCGCGGCCATAGCCATTAGGGCCGCGGGCACAGCGCCTGCGAGAATGAGCATGTTGTCATTCATCCTTAGGCCGCGAAAGATGTAGCGGCCCAATCCGCCGGCATCGATCGCGGCGGCAATCGTCGCCGTGCCCACTGCAATTACCGTGGCAACGCGCACCCCCGCGAGGATAAAGCCCAAAGAAAGCGGCACCTCGACTTGAAACAGAAGCTGAGATCCCGTCATACCCATCGCCCGCCCCGCCTCGCGCACCGACGGATCAACGCTCTCGATGCCGGTAAACGTGTTGCGTATGATCGGCAGCAGAGCATACAACACCAGCGCGACAATAGCGGTCCGGGCGCCAATCCCTCCCACAACCCGGACATGAAACAGATAGATATTCAGCGGAATCAGAAATCCAAATAGAGCCAGGCTTGGAACCGTCTGCATGACGTTGGCGAAGCCCAGGACCGGCTTGCTCAGAACCGGCCAACGTGTGAGGAGAATGCCGAGAGGAATCCCCAGGATAATCGCGATTCCCGTCGACATCGCCACCAGAAAAAGGTGTTCCAAGCTGAGTTCGAGCAGCTCAGCTCGGTTGAGCAGAAAAAACTCGGCGAGCGTCATGATGCCGCGGAGATTTCCTTGGGATCGCGCAGGCAGTCCACGAAGGAGCGCGCTTCCGGATCTTGCGAGGCCAACAGTTGGGCCGGGGCGCCCAACAAGAGCATTCTGCCATCTTTGAGAAGGCCGATACGCGTGGCCAGCAGAAAAGCCTCGCGGACATCGTGCGTGACGAAGACGACCGTTTTCCGCAGCCGCCGCTGCAG
>JBOHVR010000517.1:0-6931 GCA_050735755.1 Binatia bacterium | reverse complement strand
TGGAACGAGTTCCGCAGTCCGAATCTACAGCGCCTCAAGGAAGCGCTTAAAAACCCCGTGATTTTTGACGGGCGCAATCTGTTCGATCCGAGCGAGCTCAAAAAGCTCGGCTTCACTTATTACGGCATAGGGAGAGGTCATGGCTAGAATACTTATTACGGGAGGAGCCGGCTTCATCGGCTCTCATCTTTGCGAGAGCTTTCTGAAGCGCGGCGACGAGGTCATTTGCGCCGATAACTTCTCCACCGGAAAGCGCAACAACGTTGCCTCGTTCTTGGCCCATCCCAAATTTACCTTCACGCAACAAGACGTGACCCGCTTCATCTACGCGGATGGCCAGCTCGACATGGTGCTGCATTTTGCCTCGCCCGCCAGCCCGGTCGATTACCAACAACTTCCGATTCCGACCCTCAAGGTAGGCGCTCTCGGCACGCACAACGCCTTGGGGCTGGCGAAGGCCAAGAACGCGGTTTTTCTGCTGGCCTCTACTTCGGAGGTCTACGGCGATCCATTGGTCCGGCCGCAGCGCGAAGACTATTGGGGCAACGTCAACCCCATCGGCCCGCGCGGCGTCTATGACGAGGCCAAGCGCTTCGCCGAGGCCATGACCATGGCGTATCACCGCTATCACGGCCTCAACACCCGCATCGTCCGCATTTTCAACACTTACGGTCCGCGCATGCGTTTGAACGACGGCCGGGTGATTCCTAACTTCATCACGCAAGCGCTAAGAGGCGAGCCGATGACCGCCTATGGCACGGGAACGCAAACGCGGAGTCTCCTCTATATTGAGGATCTGGTCCGTGGCCTGCGGCTGCTGCTGGAAAAGGAGTATCACTTGCCGGTCAATATCGGCGGGCCGCAGGAGATGACCGTATTGGAGATCGCCGAAAAAATCCGCGCGCTCACCCATTCCAAGAGCGAGATCGTGTTTCATCCCTTGCCCGAGGACGATCCGCAGGTGCGCCAGCCCGATATCACCAGGGCCAAGGAGGTTCTCGGGTGGCAACCTCAAGTGCCTCTGGAAACGGGACTTGAAGCCACGATCGTCTATTTTCGCCAGGGGCTCGCAATTACCCAGTGAAAATTCTGGTTACAGGCGGGGCCGGATACGTGGGTTCCCATACGGTCAAAGAGCTGGCGCGCAAAGGCTTTGAGATCGTCATCTACGACAACCTGTTGCGCGGGCACCGTTGGGCCGCCAAGTGGGGTGAGCTCGTCGTCGGAGATCTCATAGACGAGGCGCGATTGCGCGCCGTATTTAACCAGCATGAGATTGAGGCGGTCCTGCACTTTGCCGCTTTGGCCTATGTGGGCGAATCGGTAGAGCACCCGCGCAGGTACTATGAAAACAACGTGGCCAATACCTTGACCTTGCTTCGCGTGATGCTCGAGCAGGACGTCAAACGCTTCATCTTTTCCTCGACTTGCGCCGTTTATGGAAATCCGAACAAGATACCGCTAACGGAAGACCATCCGCTCGCGCCGGTCAATCCTTATGGCAGGACGAAGTTGATGCTGGAAACCGTCCTCAAGGACTACGACGAATCCTACGGCATGAAACACGTGAGTCTTAGGTATTTTAATGCGGCCGGGGCGGACCCGGACGGCGAGTTGGGCGAGGACCACGATCCGGAAACGCATCTCATCCCACGCGTTCTGCTGACCGCGCTCCGCCGGTTTGAACACGTAGAGGTTTTCGGCACCGATTATCCAACCAAGGACGGCACGTGCGTGCGCGACTATGTTCATGTAACGGATCTGGGAGCAGCGCACGTCCTCGCGCTGGAGTGGTTGCTGGAGGGCGAACCGAGCGAAATTTTCAACCTGGGAACAGGCCAGGGGTACACAGTCATGGAGGTGCTGGAAAAAGCGCGCCGGATTACCGGCCGCGCGATACCGGCGGCAACCTCGCCGCGCCGGCCCGGGGACCCTGCGGTTCTTCTGGCGGGCAATGAGAAGGCAACTAAAATTTTGGGTTGGAGGCCTCAATATCAGGCTTTAGATGAGATTATTTCCGGTGCCTGGAAGTGGCATCAAAGCCCCGGCCAGAACTCCCCTTAGGTCTCCGTCCTCTCAGTCATGGACACGTCGCGAATCAGAAACTTTTCCATCATCGCCCACATCGATCATGGCAAATCCACCCTGGCTGACCGGCTTCTGGAATTTACCGGAGCGATCAGCGCGCGCGAGCGCAAAGACCAGTTCCTGGACAGTATGGAACTGGAACGAGAGCGCGGCATCACCATCAAGGCGAGTTCGGTGCGCCTCAACTATCGCGCCCGCGACGGGTCCGAGTACCTGTTGAACTTGATCGACACCCCGGGACACGTGGATTTTACGTATGAAGTTTCGCGGAGCCTCTCCGCCTGCGAAGGCGCCCTTCTCGTTATCGATGCCTCCCAGGGCGTCGAGGCCCAGACGGTTTCTCACGTTCATCTCGCCTTGGACCATAATCTGGCGATTCTTCCAGTCATTAACAAAATCGATCTTCCCAGCGCAGACCCCGAACGCGTCAAAAAGGAAATCGAAGACGTGATTGGGCTGGATGCCTCGGACGCGATTTTGGCGAGCGCCAAGGAGGGAATCGGCACGGCCGACATTCTCGAAGGCATTATGCGGCATTTTCCGCCGCCACAGGGCGATGCGGCAAAGCCGCTGAGCGCGCTCATCTTCGACAGCTGGTTCGACCCTTACCATGGCGCGGTCGTCGTGGTGCGTCTGTTTAACGGCATGGTGCAGAAGGGGATGCGGATCCGCATGATGTCCACGGGCAAAGTGTTCGAAGTCGCGCGCGTGGGAATCTTTGCGCCCGGCCCGGCGGAGGTGGAAAAGCTGGCCGCCGGGGAAGTCGGATTTCTCATGGCCGGCTTTAAAGAAATCCGCGACACGCGCATCGGCGACACGATCACGGCGGATGACGATCCGGCCGCGCAAGCACTCGCCGGCTTCAAGGCGATGAAGCCGATGGTCTTTTGCGGGCTCTATCCGGCAGAGAGCGGCCAATACCAGGCGCTGAGAGACGCTATCGAAAAGCTCGCCTTGAACGATTCCTCCTTCACCTTCGAGCCGGAAAGTTCCCAGGCGCTGGGATTCGGTTTCCGGTGCGGTTTTCTCGGCCTGCTTCATCTCGACATCGTCCGCGAGCGGCTCGAGCGCGAATACAACCTCGGCCTGATCACGACCGCGCCCACGGTCGTGTATCAGGTGCGCGAGCGCGGCGGAAAAGTGCTTTTGATTGACAATCCGGTCAAACTCCCGGCAGAATCAAATATCGAGGAAATCGAGGAACCGGTCATCCAGGCGACGATCCACGTTCCCGAGGAGCATCTCGGCGGCGTGCTCAAGCTGTGCGAAGAAAAGAGGGGCGTGCAAAAGGAAATCCGCTACTTGGGTCCGCGGCGCGTCATGCTGGCCTATGATCTTCCGCTGAACGAAGTCGTTCTCGACTTCTACGATCGTTTGAAATCCGTCAGCCGCGGCTATGCCTCCATGGACTACGAATTGGCGGGATACCGGCCCGGGGCGCTGGTCAAAATGGATGTGCGCATCAACGGCGAAATCGTAGACGCGCTCTCGATGATCGTGCACCGGGACAGGGCCTACAGCCGCGGCCGTGATTTGATCGAACGTATGCGCAAGCTAATTCCCAGACAACTCTTCGAAGTGGCGCTGCAAGCCGCCATCGGGAGCCGCATCATCGCGCGGGAAAACATCAAAGCGTTGCGCAAGAACGTGACGGCGAAATGTTACGGCGGCGATATCACGAGAAAGCGCAAGCTTCTAGAAAAGCAGAAAGAAGGAAAAAAACGAATGAAACAGGTGGGACGCGTGGAAATTCCCCAAGAGGCCTTCCTGGCGGCGTTGAAGGTTTAGCCGATGTCAGAGAAGGTCAAAGAGCAGAACGTTGAGATTGTCAAAACCAAGTCAACCCTGCGCGAGTATGTCGAAGCGATCGGGATGGCGTTGTTGCTTGCGCTGTTCATCCGCACATTTATCGTTCAGGCATTCAAAATACCGTCCGGATCGATGATCCCGACGCTTTTGATCGGCGATCACATCCTGGTGAATAAGCTATCCTATGGGCTCCGCGTTCCGATTGTGGGTCAGTATCTGATTCAGTTAGGCAAACCGGAACGCGGCGACGTGGTGGTTTTCATCTATCCCGAGGACCGCAGTAAGGACTTCATCAAGCGAGTCATCGGCGTGGAAGGGGATTTGGTCGAGATCCGCGGCAAGAAAGTCTATCTCAACAATGTGGCCGTCGACGACCCCCACGCCCACTTTGAAGAGAAAGACGCGCCCGCGGGCGGGATCTACGTCCGCGACAACTTTGGCCCGGTGCGCGTGCCGGCGCATCATATCTTTGTGATGGGGGACAATCGCGACAAGAGTTACGACAGCCGGTTTTGGGGTTTCGTGAATCTCGACGATGTCAAAGGCAAGGCGTTTGTCATCTATTGGTCCTGGGACGGAGGGGATCGTTGGGTGCGTTGGGAACGAACCTTCAACCTCATCTATTAGAAGGAGTCGGCTCCTTGCTCTTTAATGCCGCGAAAGCCGCCTCGTGCACGATTCTCTGCAAGCGCAATTTCATCCATTAATCCGGCGGTGGTTTAAGATCCGCTTTGGCCAGCCCACGCCTGCCCAGAAAAGCGGCTGGGACTCCATTGCGCGCGGGAAATCAACTTTGATCGCAGCGCCCACCGGCTCGGGCAAGACGCTGGCCGCGTTTCTGTGGTCTATCGATCGTCTCGTGCGCCGCGCCCTGGGCGGCCGGCTGGAGGACAAGACCAGCGTGGTTTACGTCTCGCCGTTGAAAGCGCTGGGCAACGATATCGAGAGAAACCTGAGCGAGCCCTTAACGCAAATCTTCCAACTGGCCAACGGCGAAGGTCTGCTCCTTCCCGAAATCCGCGTTGCGGTCCGCTCCGGCGACACTCCCGCCCGGGAAAGACAGCTCATGGTAAGGCGCCCGCCGCACATCCTGATTACCACGCCCGAATCTCTCTACATTTTACTCACGGCGGAGCGGAGCCGCCGCATCATGAAGGAGCTGGACAGCGTCATCGTCGACGAGATTCACGCCGTCGCCGGAGACAAGCGGGGGTCGCATCTGGCGCTGAGCCTGGAACGTCTCGAAGCGTTAGCGGGCAAGAGGATTCAGAGGATCGGCCTCAGCGCGACGCAAAAACCGATTGAAGAGATGGCGCGGCTTTTGATGGGAACGGAACAAATTCGGGCCGACGGTGCAGCCGAATGCGAAGTCATCGACGCCGGCCATAAACGGGATCTCGATCTCTCGGTAGAGGTGCCGGACGTCGAACTGGGCCCGATCGCGACCCACGAGGTGTGGGATCAAGTTTACGCCCGGATCGCGGAGCACGCGCAAAAGCACCGCACGACGCTCGTGTTCGTGAACACCAGGAGGTTGGTGGAGCGCGTCGCGCATCAACTGACAACCTTGCTCGGAGAAGGCAAGGTCGGGGCGCATCATGGAAGCATTTCCAAAAACAGCCGTTTCGAGGTCGAGCAGAAGTTGAAAGCAGGCGAGCTCCCCGTAGTCGTCGCGACGGCCTCGCTCGAGCTGGGCATCGATATCGGCCACGTGGAGTTGGTCTGTCACATCGGCGCGCCGCGCGCGCTGGCAACTTTTCTGCAGCGCATCGGCCGCGCCGGTCACTGGCTCGGCGCGATTTCAAAAGGGATCGTTTACCCGCTGACCCGGGACGACCTGGTCCAAACCGCCGCGGCCATTCGCGCGGTTCGCGCCGGTGAGTTGGACCGGATTCTTCTCCCGGAGAAACCTCTTGATATTTTGGCCCAGCAGATCGTCGCCACGGTCGCGAGCCACGGCGTCGCCGCGCCCGACAAGCAAATTCAACCCTCTCTTCTCGATCCTCCCGCGGAAAGCGTGGCGAGCGGAATCGCGGAAGAAGATCTTTGGCGTCTGGTGCGCCGCGCTTATCCCTTTCGGAACCTTGCGCGCGAAGAGTTCGATCAGGTTCTAGAAATGCTTTCCGAAGGGATCGTGGGCCGAATGGGGCGCCGCGGCGCCTTCATTCATCATGATCGCATCCACGCGCGCCTCAGGCCGCGGCGCGGGGCCCGTCTGAGCGCGATCACGAACGGCGGCGCGATCCCCGACACCGCGGACTACGACGTCGTTGAGCTGCCGGCGGAAACCTTCGTCGGCAAAGTCAATGAGGATTTCGCCATCGAAAGTCTCGCCGGAGACATCTTCTTGCTGGGAAATCGTTCCTGGCGCATCCACCGCGTTTCATCCGGAAAGGTTTGGGTCGAAGACGCCAAAGGCGCTCCGCCCACGGTGCCTTTCTGGCTCGGTGAAGCGCCGGCGCGAACCTGGGAGCTTTCGCGCGCCGTTTCCGCGTTGCGCCAGGAAATTGCCCGCCGTGTTCATGACCGGGAGAAGGCCACACGCTGGCTGATGGAGAAATGCTCCCTTGACGAGTCCGGCGCGCAACAGCTTCTTGCCTATGTCGCGGAAACGCAGTCGGCTTTGGGCTGCGTGCCCGCGGTCGAGTGCATCGTCGCCGAGCGCTTCTTCGACGAAGCGGGAGGCATGCAGCTCGTCTTGCACTCGCCGCTCGGCGGCCGCATCAATCGCGCCTGGGGACTTGCTCTACGCAAGCGCTTTTGCGTGACCTTCGATTCCGAGATCCAGGCGGCGGCGACAGACGATGGCGTCGTGCTCTCTCTCGGCGAACAACATTCCTTTCCACTGGCGGAAATTTTCTCTTGGCTGCGGAGACCGACCGTTGAGCCGGCCCTCCGGCAGGCGGCTTTGGCCTCGCCGATGTTCACGAACCGCTGGCGCTGGAACGCGACGCGGTCGCTCGCGCTCCTTCGCTTCTCCGGCGGCAAGAAGGTGCCGGTCGCGCTGCAGCGGATGCGTGCCGAGGATCTGCTC
>JBOHVR010000516.1:0-13994 GCA_050735755.1 Binatia bacterium | reverse complement strand
GGAACCCAATGACATAGTTATTCCAGCCTCGCAGTCGGGCGATGAGGACGCCATGTTGCGCTACCTTAACTGGGAGAGCGAGTTGGGCAACAAATACCGAACCGCGAAAGAATACGGACCCGCATAGCGGCGGTTCAGTATGTCTTATTCTCGTTCCGATGGATTTCCCGCAGTGCTCGGGTGAAGCTCTACTCGTTAATTTTACCTTTGGGCCCGTGCCACACTTTAGGGAATCGCTCTCTGGCGACAGGATCAAAAAAGTGGGTTCGAATCCCCGGGCTAAAGCGGAGCATGGAACTTAGAACGGTGCCGGTGTTGAAGTGTTGGTGAACAGTCTGCGGGCCTTGAACGTGAAGCAGGCTCCCCTTCTTCCAGGAAACCTTTACGTCATCAATGATCGTGTAACCCTCACCGTCGAGAATGTAGATCATCGCTTCCATGTGAGCATGCTTGCTGCCGCAATAGCCCGGCTCCTCCCCCATAATATTGCTGATGGAAACCTCTCGGTTTTGGAACCCGGTCTGGCCACCACCCATGAGCCATCTCCAGTTGGCGTGGGTATGCATCGTGTCGTCCCAGACTTTGGGCTGCCCCGCGTCATCTCCTCTGGGTTTTTCTTCCGGGTCGTGGGTGACTAATGGGGCCTCTTCAAACTTAAGCGCTATCCTTCTGCCTTTTTTATCCAAGCCATCCGCCGAAAGGGGCGCCTCGACAGGTTTGTTATCGATGCCCTTTTCCTCAAGCTGCTCGAGTTTACCAATACCTACCCAGTACTCTAAGTGAAGCGCTGTCCCTGAAAAGTACCTCGCTGTTGTATTCCCGGCATTAAAGTGTTGGTGCTCAACGCCGAAAGGCATCCACAGCGCGCTACCCTTAGCCCAATCGTATTTGACGCCATCGACGATGCTGAATCCGCGTCCTTCGACGATATAGATGGCTTCCTCTCCATGTGCATGCCGCCCGGTATGGCACCCCGGTGGAATCTCGGCAACCGTCGTTTCCGAACCCCAGGTCCGAAACCCGTTCTCCGGCGTTCCCAGGAGGGCGATTCGGAAGTCCTGCGGGGTCTCCACCCACTGCAGTTCTTCCTCATGAATCACCGTACGAGATTGTTGTTTCTCTCGTAAAGATTTATCCCAAAGCTGCAACCATTCGTCATAGAAGTTCGCCATCGCAGGTTCCTCTCTTGCAACCGTCGTTGCCTGCTCATGCCCGATTGAGGTCAGATTTATGCGCCCTAATGCTTTACGAATTCGATCACGCGCTTGTTGAACTCTTCCTCGGCGTCGATCATCACCAGATGACAGCAGTGATCGATAAGGTGAATTTTTAGGTTCGGGTGACTTTCAGCCAGCAAAGCGCACCTCTTGGCCGATGTCCCGGCCCTGTCTTCCCTGCCAAAGAGATACAGCTTTGGGATGGGAGCGTCCGCGAGACGCTGCCATAGCAGCGCACCTCCTCCCTGTCCACCCTTCTGCGCCTGCGCCGCTTTTGCTCGCTCTTGGGCGGCTTCGAAGTTCTTCCCCGTACTGAGAAAAAGTCTCCTCTCCAATCGCTCCTGAGTAATCAACGCATGGTTGTAGAGATCCGCTTCCAGCCGTTTGCGCGTACTCTCCAACGTCGGCGGGATATTTTCTACTTCCGGTCTTTCACCCGCGCCGGCCAACGGCGGAAGCAGGGGCGAGGCCCCGAGAGCAACGAACCCGTCAAATCGCTGCAAGTTATCAAGCACGACGGGAGCTGCCACCCGGCCGATAGCCGAGTGAGCCACGATGTATGCCTTCGGAATCTCCAGAGTATCCATGAACCTGACGATCAATTGGCTCCGGTAACTGTCAGAGAAGTCCTTGGGACTGTCTGAAAATCCGTACCCCGGCGAATCGTAGGCAATGGCGCGCATACCTGCTCGGGCCAGAACCGGAATGTTCTTCTCGTACACTTCCGCCGAAGATCCCAGTGAATTGCCGTGGAGCAAGATGACCACTGGGCCATTGCCCTCTTCCAGATAGCGCGTCCTGAGTCCATCTGAAGTCGTATATTTTTCTTCCATGACTGATCTCCTTCGCCAGGTTTTTACTTCCATTCGGAATGTACTGTCAACATAAGGCGACAACGCCCGGTGCTTTTCAGCGAGCGTAATCTCGATTGGAGACATGTGAAATTTGACGCTATCGGGGTTCTCTGGTATTTAGGGTGATCCCCAAATCTTTAGCCGGATCAACCTTATGAGAAGAGTCTTCGTGCTGGCACACTTTTGCGCTCTCGGGGCGCTAGGAGCCGCCGTCGTCTTCATCATCATGTCCCTCAATGACCAGTATGTGTTCGGACGCCTTGAAGTGCAAACGTCGCCATGCGGCGGGCTCTCGAGCCTGTTTGAAAACCCGGAGTGTCGGAACGTCTTCGCCTTAACGGACGAATCGGGAGAATTGTCCGACAGATCGCGCTTCATTAAAAAAGCCGCGATCTTTTCCCTGCTGCTATTCGTTGCCGCTGTCCACGTCTTCTCAATCGTCTTTGTGCTCAAGCGTCTCAAGCGTTCCACGTCGCACGCCGGATTAAAGGCATAAAACCGCTACCGCTTCCGGATCACGTGTCTCGAATCGAGGTGACGGAAGAGTCAAAATCAGCCAGATCCGAACGCTCGCGGTCGAACGGATAGGAAAGGTGATGGGTCGGGCGTCTCCAGAGGAATTGGCTCAGGTTATTGAAGGATTGAACGAGATTATCGGAACCTAACACATAGGAGGCCTCCGGTTGTCAAGGGCACAGACCTCCATTGACGAAAAGACGTTCGCCTTCGCAACGGCCTCGCTCACGGAAGTAACTGCGCTCTGGCTTCGGTGTCGGGACGAGGTGAAGATATCCCTCCGGCAGGCTTCTATGCTTCCGCCGGAAATGTGTAAAGGGTCTCTGGATTGAGCCGCCGTAGCATTTATAACTCGTTACCATTGGCCGGGAGTGCTCTCGCGCAATGTGAACAGAGGAACTTTAGCAAAAAAGAGCTATTGACATGCAGGAACGACGTTTGTTACGGGTCAATCAGGAGAAATCTATGATTCGCTCGGCTGGAATGGAGATTTTGGAAACATTGGACGAGCTGGTGGAACCGAAACACACCGCCCTGCTCATGTGGGATTTTGCCAAAAACGTCGTCCTAAACCGGTACAGCTCCGACGATCTCGTGCGCAATGCCTCCAGGCTTCTGGCCGCGGCGCGGGAGCACGGGGTTCTCATCTTGTTCTCACACCAAAACAACATGCGAATCGTGGGCGACACCGGCGCTCCAACCGTGCGCATGCGGATGACGCGGGCAGGCAAACCTGTCGCAGACATTGCGCGCCAGCCGGAGCCCAAGGGATTCCCGGCCAAACCGGAGCTCGTGGAAGAGATCCGCCCCCGGGAAGATGAGATTGTCTTTGAGAAGTTTATCCCCAACGCGTTCCTGGGGACATCGTTCGAATGGTGGCTGCGAAAATACGCGATCAAAACGATCATCCTGGCCGGCGTCAACGTCGCGACGGGCATTAACGGAACTGCGCGCGAGGCGATCAGCCGCGGCTTCTACGCCGTCATCGCCCGGGATTGCGTCGGGACCAACTCCCCTGAAGACTACGACGCGGCAATCCATTACATGGAGAAGATCTTTGACGTATTCGATGCGACGGAGATCATTAATTCGTGGAAGAAGAAAAAAAGATGAGTGTCTTGAAGGACTTTCATTGGACTGCTCGCTGTGGCGTCAAAAACTGAATCCTAACCGACTCGGTATCAAAAAGGATCATGAGAATCTATCCCAAAGTCATCAACAGGTGGATTGACTCAAAAAGATAAAACGGAGGCTTTATGAACACTCTGCTAGACCGTCCGGTTGTTTCGGTTTCCTTCGTGCTTTCTTTGGTCGCGTCGTGGCTAATCTACTCGAGTCCCGCTCGCGCAGCTGAAGCCAAGCCGGTAACCGAAAACACATACGAAGAGCTTGTCGAAGGCGCCAAGAAGGAGGGAAAACTCATTGTTTGGGACACAACAAGAGGAAAGGGAAAGGAACACTTTCGCGTCTTCCAGAAGAAATACCCCTTTATCAAAGTGGAACAAGCGCTCGTGCACAGCGATGAAGTCGTGCAAAAGCTCATCTTGGAATCACGCGCAGGACGAGCGCCTGTGTCCGATGTGATCGCCGCCAACTCCGTCTCGTACGAAGACGGCAAAAAACAGGGCGTGTTCATGCAGTTCCCGTGGAAAAAAGTTTTCAAGGGCATTCCTTCCGAGGCCATCGACAAAGGCAATTTCGGCGTGGGCGTTTATGGCAACATTTGGACGATGGCGTACAACACAAAGCTCGTGCCGAAAGACAAACTGCCCAAAACGTATGACGACCTATTGAACCCGGAGTGGAAAGGAAAGCTCGCCGCGGATATCCGGGCCAATCCCTGGCCTTATCTCGCCGCCTCGGGCGCCGTAAGCGTGGAGCGTGCGGAGGCTTACGTCAGAAAATTGAAAGAAAACCAGCCCAAGTTTGGGCGCGGCGGAACGGCCATCGCGCAATTGCTGATCGCCGGCGATTTCCACATCGCGCCGGTTTATGTCTTCAACGTCATCGATTTCAAGCCCCGCGGCGCACCAATCGATTGGCTGCCGATGGAGCCTTTTGGCGGCAACATCGCGGGCCGCGCAATCCCCAAGGGAGCGCCGCACCCTCACGCGGCCGTACTATACATTGGCTGGCTTGCGTCTCCCGAGGGACAGAAGGTCTACGAAGAAACCCAGGGCCGATCTTTGCCCTACGAGGGTCTCGACACCAAGATGGCCAAGATGCTTGCGGGGAAGAAACTCGGCGTCGTAGGGTGGGGCGATCCGAATGCGCTCAAAGTTGACGCGATCGAAGACAAACTGATGCAGATCCTGGGAACGAAGAAATAGGGACGCACCCTGACTTTGCTATTGAACGATGGAGGGAGCGTTTGAATGGCAAGCTCCACTGAATTCTCTCCGTCGCGCGCAGCCGCGGTCCCGGACCTCATAAGGCGTTTCGGCGCTCTGGCACGGGTCAACTTTGCCCACGTCATGATCGCAATGGTCGTGGGACTCGTTGTTTACATGACAGCGGTTCCACTGGCCATGCTGGTCGCCGGCGGCTTTACCACAGGACGGCCTGGAGACTTCAGCACCTTTACCGTCGCCCATTATGTCCAAGCGTACAGCGGCGCCGCGATCTTCGAGCTTTTCTACAACTCGCTCGTTTACTCCTTCGGATCTGTCCTGGTCGCTCTTCCGCTCGCAATCCTCTTTGCCTGGCTGATCGAGCGCACCAACACGCCTTTCAGGAATGTCGCCTACGCGCTTGTCATCGCGACGATTGCCGTGCCCGGCATGCTCCTGTCCATGTCCTGGGTTCTTCTTCTCAGTCCGAATATAGGAGTTCTCAACAAATTTTTGATGGACGCCTTCGGCCTCGAGCAAGCGCCTTTTAACATCTATTCCATGGGAGGGATGATTTTTGCAGAGGGACTCAGGCTCCTCCCTACGACGTTTCTCCTGCTCGTCGGCGCGTTTCGCGCGATGGACCCGGCCCTCGAGGAAGCCGCCGCCGTGTCCGGGGCGAAAAAGTTCGCGACCGCCCGTCTCGTTACGTTTCGCGTGCTCACGCCCGCGATCCTGTCGGCAGCCGTCTATATCTTTATGACCGCTATCGAGAGCTTTGAAATTCCCGGAGTTCTGGGGCTGCGCAACGGGATTCTAGTGTTCAGCTCGCGGATTTATTACGCGAGCAGCGCGAATTATGGGACGCCGAAGTACGGCGAAGCCAGCGCGCTCAGCACGACATACTTCATCATCAGCTTCGCCCTTATCTACCTCTATCAGAAGGTGACACGGCACAGCGAACGGTACGCCACGATTACGGGAAAGGGATACCGTCCAAAGCTTATTGATTTGGGACTCTGGAAGTACGTCGCGCTCGGATTTTTTATCATTTACTTTTGCCTCGCGGTGCTCTTTCCAATTCTTATCATGTTCTGGGCTAGCCTCATCCCGTTCTATCAAGCACCATCCCGGGAAGCCCTCGCGGTCGCTTCGTTCGCAAGCTATGCGGAGCTTCTCCGGGACGTGGACGTCACCAAGGCGTTGAAAAACACTCTGATTCTGATGGTTCAATCCGCAGTCGTAACCACTATGATCGCGACCACGATCGCATGGGTGATCATCCGGTTCCGCTTTTTCGGGCGGCGCGCTTTGGATATTTTGACATTCCTACCGCATGCCGTGCCAAGCGTGGTGCTGGCGCTGGCGCTCGTCTACGTCTATTTGACGTTCGATTTTATTCCGATCTACGGCACAACGATGATCATCCTGGTCGGCTTTGTGACGAAGTATATTCCGTTCAGCACGCGAACCATGCAGGCAGGCATTGTCCAGATCCATAAGGAATTGGAAGAGGCGGCGCGGGTGAGCGGCGCGTCCCTGATTACGGTTCTGCGAAAGATCATCATTCCCCTTCTTTTGCCCACCGTTGCCGGAGTGGCGATCTGGGTCGCCGTGCATGCGATGCGCGAGCTTTCGATGGCGTTGATGCTCAACTCGACGAGCAATAACGTAATTTCTTTTCTGATCTGGGCCTACTGGGAGGGCGGGCAGATTCAACAGGCGTCCGCGCTCGGGGTTATGTTGATAGGCGTGTTGCTCGTGATGACCTTCGCCGGGCGCTATTTTGCCACGCGGCAAATGAAAGTTGAGTAATTGACTATGTTGATTGCGATGCCGTACCCTACGATGACTTTCTTGCCGCTGCTTGTCGCCGAGGAAAAGGGATTTTTCTCGGCCCAGGGAGTGAACGCTTACTGCGTTCAGATTCAGGCCGGCGGCAGCGAAAAGCTCGCGCGCCTCGTAGCCGAGGGTGAAGTCGGTTTCATGACATCTTTGACCAATGCCATGGAAGCGATACTTGGGGGATGGGGCGAGATTAAATTTCTCTATGCGACGACGCTCACGAGATTTCCGTGCGTCGCCCGGCCGGAGATCCGCTCCATTGAGGACCTCAAAGGACGAAAAGTCATGTCCGGAGGCGGCCGTTCGAATACCGACATGCACTTTCTCAGCTCCCGATACGGTCTTCGACCCGGGGTCGACTTCGAGGTCGTGCAGGGGGACAGCGCCGGCCGCGCCAGAGCTTTTGAAGACCCCACGATAGCAGCGGTTTTTGCGCGCAGTCATTTTCTTTACTGGGGAATGAAGGCCGGTTTTAAGCAGCTCTACTACCCCGAACCGGGCATGGGTTGGTACGAAGGAGGACTGGCGGCGGGCGCTTCACTAATCGCCGCACATCCGGATACCGTACAAAAGATTGTAAACGCCGCGCTCCTGGCAACCGAGTTTATCAAGAGCACTCCGGAAGAGGCCGTGAACGTGGCGCTAAAAAGAATCCCTGAGTTGAACCGTGCCGAAGCGGAGGGGAACTACAAGATCCTCGTGGAGGGATTCGCAGGAGAGCTTGAGCCTTCGGTGCTCGACTACATGGCTAAAGTCGTCGGCTCGGTCAAAGGCGCGCGCCGCCCTACCGCCGCCGAAGCAGTTGCCGATCTTTCGTTTCTCCGGCGGGCGCGCGCGAGAGTTAGCGCGCCCACTTAGGCTGATTCCTGACGGCTTAGCCTGCTAACGACCGCTCTGCCGCCGACTGTGAGGACCGCCAGCGCAATGATAAACAGAATACCGAGCGCGGCGGTCGGCCCCGCCTTACCTTCATTCCACAAGTCCCACATAATCACCGAGAGAACAATGCTCTCTCTGGTCTGTAGCATCAACGGTACGGCAAACGAGCGCAGAGAATGCGACGCGACCCATATCCATCCGCTTATAAAAGCAGGCAACAACAACGGGAAGATGATCCGGCGCATGACCGTGGCCCATTTCGCGCCCGACACCTTGCCCGCCTCTTCCAACTCGCTGTGCAGTTGCGCGACGGCGGCATTCATCGTGCGGCTTCCGAAAGCAATATAACTGGCGCTTAGGCCGAGCACGATGATCCAGATGGTCCCGTACAGATTCAGCGCGTTGAAAGGGGGATTCAAGTAGAGGAAGATCAGCGCGATCGCGATGACTACACCGGGAATGGAATGCGGCAAAAACGTAATGCTGTCGAGCCAAAATCTCCTTTTGAAGCTGCTTCGCACCACCACCCACGCGATCACAAGCGCAAGCAGCATAGTCAGGCTGGCCGTGGAAGCGCCGAGGAAAACCGTATTGACGAGCGCGTGAAAAATTTTGTCCTCGCTGAACACAACCAGATAATTTTTGAGACTCACTTGCGCCAGCCCCGACCATGAAGGCGAAACGTAAAAGGCGATCAACGAGCGCCATGCGAGCATAAGGGTGGGCGCCGCGATGGTTAGAACAAAGTACAGGAGAAAGATAAAAAATGCCGGGTAGCGCCACCTGCCGAGAGAGATGACGCGCGGGCGATAGCCTTTTCCGGTGATCGTCGCGAACCGGGAGGCCTGCCCGGCGACCCGGCGGTAGCCGTAAACGAGGATCACGCAAACCACTAGAAAGAGGGTCCCCAAAGCCGCAGACAGACCGTACTGCGGCGGCGCAAAGCGGTGCGCGGCATAATAGATATAAGTGGACAAGACATAGATCCCTGCCGGAAAGCCGATGATCATCGGTATCTCTAATGATTCCAGGCTGCTCATGAAGCTGTACATAAAAGCCGCCAATATTGCAGGAGTCAGCAACGGGATCAGTACGCGAAAAAACGTCGTGTACGCGCGCGCGCCGGAAACCTTGGCCGCCTCTTCGAGGTTCGGGTCCAGCGCCCGAAAAGCTCCGACTACGATCAGGAAAACGGTCGTCACGCCCCGAATTCCGTCAACAAAAACCATCCCCCACAGGCTGTAAATATTCAGCGGCCCTTCTGTGATATCGACGCCAACAGCCGACAAAAACGACCGCAGCCAGACATTCATCAGGCCGATCTTCGGCGAAAGCAGCAAAGTCCAGGAGATGGCGTACAGGATTCCCGGCACCGCCATGGGCACGAGAATCAGACCCCAAGCCAAATTTCTAAACGGCATGTCGGTCCGTTCCGTCAGAAATGCAAAACAAACAGCGATGATGACCGAAAGGAGAGTGGAGAACAGGGCAAGAACCGACGTGTTGAGGAACATGAGATAGACCTGGGGATCCGAATAGGCGGCGATGTAGTGTTGCAGCGTAAAGGCGCCCGGCTGCCAGGGCGTCCCCAGTCGAAAGCTGAACATGATGAGGAAGACCAGCGGTACAAGAACGAGCCAGAGAGTAAAAGCTATGGTCAGGTAAGGAAGAGCGTGGACACGGATACGGGACCCGTGACCAAGCCAGCGCAACGGAAGCGCTACTCCGGCACTGCTAGCCATGATACGTCTTATTTGGCTCCCGGAACCCCGACGATTCGATTATGCTCCGCGTTATAGACTTCGGCGGACCTCTTCAAGCAGTCCGGATTGCAGATAGCCATGTACTTCCCCTGAGCCATCTTGTGAATTCGGGTTCCGGGAATCCAGGGAAATCCGCGGTAGCCTTTCTCATCCACAATTGGCTGCGCCTTGGTCGCAGTCCACAACGCGAAAAGTTGGCTCGTGGCGGGCAATGACCACTTCGTGATAAAAATCTGCACGCCAGTTTCGAATGCGAAGGGATCGGGGAGGAAAAAGACTATCGGCGCCCCCTGGTCTACCATGGGCATGGCGTTATGGTAATTGGTGCCGCAGAATATCGGCTGCTCGCCGGAGGCGATCTTTTCCAGGCCTTCGGCGATTCCCCTGACAAAAACGACCTTATTGTCCACCAGCCTGTTTAGCCATTTGAGGTGCGCGTCTCTAGTTTTTGGGTCGTGCTGCAAGGCGGTAAGCTTGGGCCGCGGATCATACACCACCTTTCCCTTCCACATCGGATCCAGACAATCTGCCCAGGTCTTGGGAGCCTTGTCAGGCGGAACCAGATTTGTGTTGTAAGCGATGCCGCGGGACGCGCCGCTTGTGGCCAGAAAGTACCCCTCATTGTCGATAACTCGCGGGTCCAGCGGCGGCCAATCCTTAGGGAGGAACTTTGCCAGTTCGCGGTAAGGGAACGCGGCTTTGATAAACGCTCCAGCCGAGTGGTACTCCGGCCAGACTTCCGAAGAAATCGATGTGACGTCAATCGCCGGCGGCCGCCCTGCTTTGTACTCGAGCAGCGCGCGTTGATGGTCCTCGATTCTTCTCATGCGCTCGAATCTGGGCTGCGTGACAAACGGGAAGTCCTTCTTGAAGGCGTCCAGGATCGGTTTTGCCTGCTCCCCTGTCCAGTTCGTACCTATTGTTACCTTCCCGCCTTTTTTCGCCACCTCTCCCTTCGAGGCTTCGACAAGCTTTTGGAACAGATTGGCGCCCTGCGCGAAGGCTTGCCCGGCGTAAAGAAAAGAGACGATCGCAAAAACAGAGGAGAGCACGTGTAGTCGCAGCATAATAATTCCTCCTTATTACGTAATGTCGGATCGCGGATTCGCGAAACATTCAGGCGTGATGGCCGTATATCCAACCAATCACCCTGTGTCAACCACACAGGTCTTCGCTTGACAGAGCGATCGCATGGGCATTAGAACACTAGCGAACAACTCGCTTACAAACATCCGTTCCAGAAGATCAACTAATATCGTTCTTAAGGAAGCGTAATCATGAAACTACGAATTGGTAACGCATGCTGGCACGCTTTTCACGTCCAGCACGCGCTGCTCTGCCGCGAGGCGGGCTTCTATGCACAGGAAGGGATCGATGTAGAAATAGTGCATGCCAAAATCAACCCCAAAGCGATTGAGTCGAGCCGGCCCGGCGGCGAGCGTTACGATGAAGTGGGCACCGTTCTGCGTGACATGATCGCTTTTGGCATTGACATTATTCCGGACGTGCATGTGCGCACGCCGTTTGCCGAGCGCGCGCTCGGCAATGATGAAGTGCGCATCATCGGCGGCTGGCGCAACCACTACGGCGGCACGGCGATGGCGGCTCCGGGAATCCAGTCGATGCGGGATTTGAAGAACAAACGCATTGGGGACTGGTACAAGGGCGGGATTCATA
The DNA here is from genome assembly GCA_050735755.1 of Binatia bacterium. Lineage (GTDB taxonomy): Bacteria > Desulfobacterota > Binatia > UBA9968 > UBA9968 > DATMAM01. The sequence continues at coordinate 2,913 of JBOHVR010000516.1, read as the reverse complement.
CGATGTGGTGGGAGCGCCACTTGCGCCAGGCCGGTATTGATCCGGGAAGCGACGTAGAGTGGAAAGTCGGTTATCTGTATGGCTCGATGAGGGAAGCGTGGAAGCCGCTTCAACGCGGCGAGACCGATGCGGCAATCGTGCAGAATCCGTGGGTCCCGATGCTGCTCGAGCAGGGGTTCAACAAACTTTATGACTTTGACGAAGAAACAAAAGCTTATGGCCGCCCGGATCGGGTGACCGTAGCGCGTCAATCTTTCATCAAAAGAAATCCTGAGCTTATCAAACGCTTCTGGAAGGCGGCCATCCGAGGTTATCACTTCATGCGCATCGCCCCGGAAAATTTTCCGTTTGTCCGTTTTATTGAAGCAAAATTAAGGACCGGCAATCCCGACGAGGCGGAGTGCATGCGCGACCTGACCCCGATGGTGATGATGGAGAGCAATTTTTTTCCGCTGGACGGGCAACTTACAGCGGAGGGAGTATGGCGGATCCTAGAAGAGCATCGCGACGCGGGTGTGCTGTCCAAATCGATCACGCGCGCGGACGTGGAAGACATGATATGGCAAGACCTGGTCCGGGAAGCCTGGGCGGAGGTCTCGCAGACCGATGAAGTTAAACGTAATCTTGAGCGCCTTCAGCCGGTGATCGAGCGCGTAGGTTATTAGCCCTAACCCGACAAAAAATCGGATTCCCTCAACGAAGCTTCAGTTTGGAATATTCCCGTTGCGGGAGAGGCCTGTCCTGAGCTCCGTCGAAGGAGTCAGGGTGAGGGGTCTGAGCCAACGACGATCACCTCATTTCAGTATTTTCCCCTTGCCGCTTCTACCGGTTTTTGACAATCCCACGACGATAACGTAAACGTAGGCATTCGAATATGCAGCTCGAGTTCGCAAAGGAATTATTGACATGCACGAATCCAGTTACCAGGAATACGCTTTCGAAGAATACGTTATTAAGGAAAAGCCCTTTTACCTCCCGGTGGGTCCTGAAGTCGAAGTGTTTGAGGCCGCCTACGCACGGAAACTGCCGGTCCTGCTCAAGGGCCCCACAGGATGCGGCAAAACTCGTTTTGTCGAGTACATGGCGCACCGCCTTGGCCCCGTGCCGCTCATCACTGTGGCGTGCCACGAGGATCTCACCGCGACCGATCTGGTCGGTCGTTACTTGCTCGAAGCCCAAGAGACGCGCTGGCTCGACGGGCCTTTGACGCGCGCCGTGAAGGCCGGCGCCATTTGTTATCTCGATGAAATCGTCGAAGCGCGCAAGGATACGACCGTTCTCATTCATCCGCTCACGGATCACCGGCGCATTCTTCCCGTGGAGCGGCGCGGCCAAGTGCTGGAGGCGGATGAAGGCTTTCTTCTCGTCATTTCATATAACCCGGGCTACCAGACGGTTCTCAAGGACTTGAAGCACAGCACCCGCCAACGCTTCATCGCCATCGAATTCGACTATCCCCCGGAAGAGCTCGAACGCGATATCGTGCGCCACGAGAGCGCCCTGTCCGAAGAAGACTCTGGCCGGCTGGCGCATTTAGGCGCAAAGGTTCGCAACTTACGCGAGCACGGGCTGCAGGAAGGCGTGAGCACGCGCTTGCTGATTTATGCGGGAAAATTGATGAGCGCCGGAGTCGCGCCGCGGCTGGCGTGTCAAGTCGCCGTTGTGCAGGCGCTGACCGATGACAAAGAAATCGCCCAGAGCCTTCAGGAAGTCGTCGCGGCGATTTTCCCGGAATAGGTCAGCGGACGAGTACACCTCAAGGGGGATCACTTCGTTACTTTATGACAGTCAACTTGAACGATCGGATCGTTTGAATTGCGGTCAAGTGTCGTTCGTTTTGAGTGATTACCGTCGCCCCAATGGACCGAGCTGATAGAGCGATCAGTACATCATTCACGACCCCGTAAGCCGCGGATAAGGAATAGCCCCGAAACTCTTGAAGCCTCCGTAGCACCTCGCCGGCGTCTTCGTAGATCGAAGCTGTAGGCAGAAGAATCCGGCGGGCTCTGCGGAAAGCGGATATTACGTCTCGGATGAGTCTCCGGTCGCCAACAGAGAATGCGCCTGCTGCCAATTCCATGACGACAATCGAGCTAAGATACTTAACCGCGTCACGTTGGAAAACAACGGCTTCGTGCTGTCCGTCATTGAACCAGTCGATGTAAACGTCCGTGTCGATAACGATTCGTTGCACCTACCGGAAGACCTTTCGGATATGTCCCTTACCCCGACCCTTCCTCAGAGTCTTGTCGATCTCGTCTTCGCTAACGACAACAGTAAGCGCGCGATCCAGAGCCTCTGTTTCCGTTTTCGCCCCTAGGATTCGTCTCGCCCGGTCCAGTTTTCTCTGATCTAACTGCACGTGCTTGTGCCGTAGAGGCGAAGTCTTCATCCATTTCCCTCCCCCATGAATTTTAGATGTACATGATATTGGAAATTATGAACCTGCACAAGTATTTGCCCTATGGTTCAGAACCACTGCGACGAACTTTGCGATGATCGGCGTTTGCGTCAAGAACAACTGGCCCTTGATAGGACTCGCCTGGCGGCGCAGCCGCAGTGAGGCTGGCTTTTCACGTCATGAATGGATATCATTCACAACGTGAATAAAAAGCCTCTGCCCCGCCACCTGCAAGCGGCCCTCGCCGAGCGACGGCGTCTCATGCCGGCCGTCGTGGTCACCGGTGCGCGGCAGACTGGGAAGAGCACCCTGGTTCAGATCCTCACCCCGGGAGAACGCCGCTTTCTTTCTCTCGACGATCTGGATGTCGTCGAGCTGGCCCGGCGTGACCCGGAAGCGCTCCTTGGCGGCTCGGCGCCAGTGACGCTTGATGAAGTGCAGCGTGAACCGGATTTGCTTCTGGCCGTGAAGCGGGCGATAGACCGGCGCCGCCGGGCCGGACAGTTCCTGCT
>JBOHVR010000515.1:0-9230 GCA_050735755.1 Binatia bacterium | reverse complement strand
TCTCATGATAGATCTAGATAATTTCAAGCATGTCAATGACACTTACGGGCATCAGTGGGGCGACCGGGTGCTGGTGCAGGTTGCCGAGCAATTGCACGGCAAAACGCGTTTGAGTGACCTTGTCTGTCGCTTCGGCGGGGAGGAGTTTGTGATCATCTTGCCCGAGACGGGTCTCCAAGAAGGCCTCCTCGTCGCCAATCGGATCCGCGAAGCAATCAAGCAGGGCTCTTTTCAGACGGACACGGTTTCTTTCACCGTAACCGCGAGCATCGGCCTCAGCGCAACCACCGTCCGAGAGTACGCCGATCACACGGAGCTGCTGGCTGATGCCGACCAAATGCTGTACGTCGCTAAGAATGGAGGGAAGGATCGGGTGGAAGTCTCGCTTCAGTCCAGCGTCAGCCTGCAGAACCCTCTGGTCTCCTAGCAAAGCGTATTCAGCAAACACGCAAGAATCGCCAGCAGCCGCTTTCGGCGCCGGCCGGCGGCGCCATGTCCTCCGGCGCGATCCCTTCCCGACAAGCAACGGGACGGCCAAGGCTTCTCGCTTTGACAAGCGGTGAAATTCTATATAAATAGAAGAACGTGGATCTTAAGCGTCTAGGAGGATTGAAGATAAGAGCAGTTAAGCGATCCTTTAGCCCAGGCCTTCCAGAAAAGGAAATGCACCCCCCATGGGTGCATTTCCTTTTCTTACTCTACGCCTATTGGAGGTTAAGTTGCGCGAGCAGATAAACGTTTTAGCTTCCCTGCAGAGCTTAGATCGGGAGATTAAGGAGAAAACCCAGGCTAAACAAACTATCCTGGCCGAGATTCAACGATGGCAGTCTGAAATGGAAGCGAAAACAATCGAGGCCGAACGGCAGAAACAGGAGTGGAACGCAAAGGAAAAGCAGCGTCAGGAAAAAGAACGGGTGCTGCAAGAAGAAAACGCCAAAACCGTCGAGAAGCGCATGCGCATGAATCGTATCAAGAACATCAAGGAGCTGCAGGCGCTTCAAAGAGAGATTGATCAAATCAAGCAGAACAACAGCGTGCTTGAGGAAGAACTCATCAAAGTCATGGAGGAGCTCGACACGTCCGCGGCGACGTTGGGCCAGAATGAGACTGAGCGGAAAGCGCTGGAAGAAAACTGGGCGACAAGACGAAGTGAGCTCGATGCCCAGCTCGCGCAAATCGAAACGGAAATGGCCGAGTTCGCCAAAGAACGCCAGACCTTGGCCGCGCGCATCAACGGCGACCTCATCGGCCGTTATGAGCTAATCTTCTCGCGCCGCGGCGGCACCGCCGTGGTCTCCGTTCTCGGCGGCATCTGTCAGGGGTGCTACATGAACATTCCTCCGCAGCTCTACAATGAGATTCTCAAAGGTGAAAGGCTTCATCTCTGCCCCAGTTGTCATCGCATCCTCTTCTATAAGCAGACCGCTGAAACCGACAAACAGGTGTAAACTCCCGTGCTAAGGCGCTGGCTTAATTGTTTCCGGGCTAAAGTAGATCAGGCGGTCGCCTCAAGATCCAACCGGATCTCCGGGGAGGAAAGTCCGGACTCCACAGGACAGGGTGGCCGTTAACGGCGGCCCCGAATGATCGGGGGAAAGTGCCACAGAAAACATACCGCCCGCCAACAGGCGGGTAAGGGTGAAAAGGCGAGGCAAGAGCTCACCGGTCTGCCAGTGATGGCAGACGCTTGGTAAACCCCACCCGGTGCAAGACCAAATAGGAGGGTTGGGTGGTCCACCCTTAGCCCTCGGGTTAGGTCGCTAGACTCCATGAGTAATCATGGAGCCAGATGAATGACCGCTGCTGCTCTCTGTTGGAGAGCAGAACAGAATCCGGCTTACCGATCTACTTTAGCCCCTTTATCCTCCACCTTTCCAATTCCTCTCACTTGTTCCCTCCTCTTAGCCTTCAGGCAGAGGCTCTCACCCCTGTCAATCTACCCACGATAATCGTCACCGGCAGTACATTGGATGTAAGTCGCTAAGCTCTGACTATCTAAGCGATTTTTGTTGACAGGGATGTACTAGCAAGTTATAGCTGGTGGGATAAAGTGGTATAAATTCCCATCAAGTGGCATGAGTAGTACGTTCAACGGTTCTTTCGAGCACACGATAGACCCTAAAGGGAGACTCAGCATCCCGGCGCGGTTTCGCGAGGTTTTGTACGGCAAAGGGGATGATCGGATTATGATCACCAATTTCTTTGTCGAAGACCTGCGTTTTCTCGATGTGTACCCCGTCGATGAATGGTTGCGCATGCAGGAAGATTTGAAAAAAAAGGCAAAATTCGATCGCCGCATGATCGTTTTTGAAACGTTTTATGTCGGTAATGCCTCGGAGTGCATGGTCGACAAGCAAGGCCGGATTCTTGTTCCTGCCAACCTGCGCCAGTACGCGAATCTCAAGAAGAATGTGGTGATGACCGGCGTCATCGAGAAGTTTCGCATTTGGGATAAGGAGGCTCATCAAAAAGTGGTTGCAGAGGCGGAAGAAAAACTGGACTCGGAGTTCTTGAACGGCTTGCTGACTTAGTCAGCTTGGAGGGAAAGATGCTTGAGCGAAAGTCCATTTTAGGGATCTCGGTAATCGATATTAGCGGTGATATCGATTTCCGCGAGATGATTCGAATCAAAGGCGTCATCGCATTGTTGATTCAAAAGGAGCAAACAAAAGTGGTGCTCAACCTCAAGGCCGTCGATCACATCAACTACCTGAGCATCGGAGTTTTGGTTGAGCAACTCAGGACCTTGCGCACTCTCAACGGTGACCTCAAGCTCTCGGGTATGAATCCCTACCTCAGGAACATTTTTCGCGCCGTGGGAATGGATCAGTTCTTTGAGGACTACCCTTCGCTCGAGGACGCCGTCGAAAGCTTTGATTCTGATTGGGACTGGGACGGCACATACCACTAACGGTTCCCGACGAATGGATCGCTTATGGCTTCCGGGCACTCGCCAGTCATGGTGCGTGAAGTTATGGAGATTCTCAAACCGGCCGCGGGCCAACGATACCTCGACGGGACACTGGGCGCGGGAGGGCACGCCGAGCAGCTCCTGGAACTGAGCGCGCCTACCGGGCAGGTCCTCGGATTGGATTGGGACGATAAGGCCCTCGCCAGCGCAGGTGCGCGGCTCGCGCGCTTCGGCAATCGGCTGGTGGCCCGGCGCGCGAATTTCACAGAGGCACACACCGTTCTCACAGAGTTAGGCTGGAATAAGGTAGACGGCGCTTTGCTAGACCTAGGATTTTCTTCACAGCAAATTCAAGACGCCGAGAAAGGACTGAGCTTCAGCGTGGACCAAAGGCTGGATATGCGTATGGACTCGCGCCAGCCTTTGAGCGCCTACCAGGTGGTTAACGGTTTTTCCATCCGTGAACTACAACAGATTTTTCACCGTTACGGCGAGGAGCCTCAGGCGCGCAAAGTGGCGTTCGTGATCGATCGCGAACGCCGCAGGAGTACAATCGAGACAACCCTGCAACTGGCTGCTTTGATCGAACGTGCCGTGCATCCATGGAGACAACGGATTCACCCCGCCACGAGGATTTTTCAAGCTCTGCGGATTTTCGTGAACCAGGAGTTGAGCAATCTCGAGGTCTTTTTGGAGGAAGGCTATACCCTACTGGCTCCCAAAGGGCGCATGGCGATCATTGCGTTTCATTCACTGGAAGACCGCTTGGTCAAGCAAGCCTTCGCCCGCTGGAGCAAGGATTGCTTGTGCCCTCCCCGGATTGCGGTCTGCCAGTGCGGCTGGACGCGCAAAACGAACCTGCTGACTCGTAAGCCGGCCCTGCCCTCGCCCAAAGAACGGCAAGAAAATCCTCGGTCCCGCTCCGCGAAGCTGCGCGCGGTGGAAAGACTTTAGGCGGCTTATGTCAGTAGAGTTTGCCAACCACAGTTGGCCGATACCTTTTCTCCGGCGGCACAGGAAAGAGCGTTCTCCGTCGCGGACGCGGCGCCGCGTTTTGTTCTCCAACCTGTTCCTGGGTCTCTGTTTGAGCGGGATGGCCTTGCTCTATGTGTGGGTCCGCCTCCAAGTGATTCATATGGGCTATGTTCTTTCGGCCGCCTCTAAACTCAACAGCCATCTCGAGCAGGAGAATCGCGAGCTCAAGTTAGAGTTCGCAACCCTCACTTCACCCGAGCGTCTGCAACGAATGGCCAAGAATCGACTGGGGTTGGTTGAGCCGGAAAAGGATCAGGTTGTTATACTGCCATGAAGCGCTCTTTCAAAAACATCAAACCCCGGCTTGGCGCTATCGTTCTGCTTTTTTTAGGGCTGTTCCTCGCCGTTGGTTTACGCGCTTTTCACCTCCAGATACTCCAGGGCGAAGAACTTAAGCACCGCGGCGAAAAGCAACATCTCAAAGAATGGACGCTGATCCCTAAGCGCGGCTCGATCCTCGACCGGTCCGGCGAACCCCTGGCGGTCAGCGTTGAAGCTCAATCCGTCTATGCTCGGCCGCGACGGCTCGACGACCCCGAAAGCGCCGCCCGCGCGCTGGCACGAGCTCTGAATTTGCATCCCACAAAACTTGAGCGTGAAATCAAAGCGGAAAAGCCCTTCGTGTGGGTCAAGCGGCAAGTCACTCCCAAAGAAGCGGAACGTATCCAGGCCCTTAATCTGCCCGGAGTGGGTCTGTCGTACGAACCGACGCGCTATTACCCACAGGGTTCTCTTGCCGGCCAAGTCGTCGGTTTCGTCGGCCAGGACTCTCAAGGACTCGAAGGAGTCGAGCTGCATTACGATCACTACATTCGCGGCGAGACCGGTTCATCCATGATCGAGCGCGACGCGCTGGGACGAAGAGTGCTCGTTCAAGGCGTCGAGGAAATACAGATCCCACCGGGAGCCGATATCCATTTGACACTGGATACTTCGATTCAACATCTGACCGAGAAGGAGCTGGAGGCAGCCGTCACAAAAAACCGGGCGAAGAGCGGCATTGCGCTCGTGGTCGAGCCGTCCACCGGCGAAATTCTGGCGCTGGCGAATTATCCGTCTTTCAACCCTAACAATTTCGGCCGCTTTCCGTCCCAACGCTGGCGCAACCGCGCGATCACGGATAGTTATGAGCCGGGATCAACTTTCAAAACCATTCTGGCGGCGGCGGCGCTGGAAGAAGGAGTGGTGGGGAAAGAGGATCTGTTCTACTGCGAGTTCGGCAGCTATGGCTATGCCTCAAGGACGATTCATGACAGCCATAAGTATGGCTGGCTTCCCTTCGATAAGATCATCCAGTACTCCAGTAACATCGGCGCCACCAAAGTCGCAGAAAAACTAAAAAAAGAGCGGTATTTTAAATATATCGACCGCTTCGGTTTCGGCCATTTGAGCGCCATCGACCTTCCCGGCGAAGTCGCCGGACTGGTGCGCTCTCCCGATCACTGGGCCGCGATCGATTTGGCCACGCATTCCTTCGGGCAGGGCATCGCGGTGACTCCAATACAAATGGCCATGGCGTACGCCGCCATCGCCAACGGCGGATTTCTCATGCACCCGTTTGCCGTCCAGCGCATCGTGAACGCGGAGGGAAAAATTTTGCTTGAGAACCAGCCGCGAGTGGTGCGCCGCGTCATCTCGGAAAACACCGCGCGCTTGCTCACTTCTATCCTGAAGGGCGTCGTGAGCGAGGGTGGCACCGGCACTCAGGCAGCTCTGGAAAATTTCGCAGTTGCGGGCAAGACCGGAACCTCGCAAAAACCGGATCCCGCTCAAAAAGGCTATTCCGCGACCAAGAGAATCGCTTCCTTCATTGGCTTTGTGCCCGCGGAGAACCCCAAGATTGTCGTCCTAGTGCTGATCGATGAGCCCGAGGTCAGCGTTTATGGCGGCGTCGCCGCCGCACCGGCTTTCCAAAATATTTCCCGCGGAGCCTTGCGCCAGATGGGCATCGTTCCCGATCGACCCGATGCCCTTCCCACTTTCTCAGTGACACCCGATGACTCGATTCATTCCCACCCGACGGCTGTAAGCAGCCCCGCACTCGATGAAGGCAGACTCGCCGTGCCTGATTTCGTCGGGCTTAGCCTGCGCGCCGCGCTCCGCCAAGCGCGCACCTTTAACATGCCGGTCGAGATTCGCGGCCATGGCTACGTCGTCAAGCAGTCCCCGCAAGTTGGTGCGATCTGGCAAGGCGGCAGCAAAATCGTTCTGAATCTTCAGGGCTGAGCCATGCATCTGCGCGACCTTCTTAAAGTGACCCCGATTCAGGAAAGCCATGGCGACGTGAACCGCTGGGTCACCGGCCTGGCCTGCGATTCACGCAAGGTCAAATCCGGATTCGCTTTCTTTGCCTTGCCTGGAGCTCATTCTGATGGACATGATTTCGTGCGGGAAGCCTTGGGGAAAGGGGCTTGCGCCTTTGTGCTGGAACGCAAAATCAACCTCCCTCCAGAGGCCAGCTGGGTACTGGCGCGTGACGCCCGGCGCGTCATGGGCCGATGGGCCGCGGCATTCTTCGGCCATCCGAGTCATCGGCTGGCGGTCGTCGGCGTTACCGGCACGAACGGCAAAACTACCGTGACCTATCTCTTGGAGTCGATCCTTCGCGCTGCGGGAATGGCTCCAGGCGTGATTGGCACGATCAATTACCGCTATGGAGGCCGGGCTTTTCCCGCCCATCATACGACCCCTGAGTCGCTTGACCTCCAAGAGCTGCTCAGCGCGATGAGCCAGTCCGGAACCCGCTCCGTAGCCATGGAGGTTTCCTCGCACGCCTTAGCGTTGGAGCGAGTGCGCGGCATCGCTTTTGACGGCGCCCTGTTCACCAATCTAACGCGCGACCATCTCGATTTTCATCGCGACATGGAAGACTACTTTCTTGCGAAGTCCAAATTTTTCACTGATTATTTAGCAGAGAGCCCGAAGCGGCCGCGCTTTGCGGCTATCCATGGCGGTGATGCGAAAGGCCGTTTGCTGCTGCAGCAATGCCGCGACCTCGGACTCGATGTTTGGAGCTATGGACTTAGTCAGGAATGGGATATCCATCCCGTGCAGTTTGCCGCCGACCTCAGAGGCGTGAGAGGCGTCATCGCCGTCAAAGGGCAGAACCTTGACTTCGAATCTTCCCTGATCGGCGTAGCAAACCTGGAAAATATCCTGTGCGCCACGGCGGCTGCCTCGGCTTTGGGCCTACCGCAGCAAACCGTGGCACAGGGGATCGCCCATTTGCAGTCGGTGCCGGGAAGACTCGAAAGGATCGTCAACTCGCGCGGTGTTTCGGTGCTGGTGGACTACGCGCATACGCCCGACGCGTTGGAAAAGGTCTTGCTGGCGTCGCGCCCCTTGACCCAAGGCCGGCTCATCGTCTTATTCGGCTGCGGCGGCGAGCGCGACCCGGGGAAACGCCCGGTCATGGGCGAAATCGCGGCGCGCCTGAGCGACGTGACGATTCTGACCTCGGATAATCCTCGTTCGGAAGATCCGCTATCGATCCTCGCTCAGATCGAGGACGGGCTCAAAGCGATTCCCGCGGCGAAATTCACCAGCCAAAATCCGGCCGCGGCCGGCGCGGCGACAAAGAAAAGTTATTGTGTAGAGCCGGACCGCCGCGCTGCAATTCGGCTGGCGTTACGTCTGGCGCGAGATCAAGACCTGGTTTTGATCGCCGGCAAGGGCCATGAGGACTATCAGATTCTCGGGAAGGACCGGATTCATTTCGATGACCGCGAAGTCGCGCAAGAAGAGCTGGCACAATTAGGCTCATGACTCGGTGACCGCGTCTTTCACAGACAATGCATGGGATGGAGCAAGCGGGAAATTTTGACAGCGACCGGCGGCAGGCTCCTCCAGGAGGGAGCGAGCGCGGCTTTCGGCGAAGTCGTGACCGACTCGCGCGCGGTCACCCAGGGATCTGTGTTTGTTGCTCTGAAAGGCGAGCGGTTCGACGCGCATGATTTTCTTCCCGATGCGGTCCGCCGTGGTGCTTGTTGTCTCGTGGTTCACAAGCAACCACGGCCGCGTGTGCCCGGCCATGTCGCCGTAATCACGGTAGATGACACGCTCAGCGCTTTGGGCGCGCTCGGTCACTACCGCCGTAAAATGTTGGCGCCGAAGGTGCTCGCGATAACCGGCTCCAACGGGAAGACGACAACCAAGGAAATGGTTGCGGCAATTTTGGAGCGCGCCTCGCTGGACGGGAAGAGCTTGAAAGGCAGGATTTCAAAGACGCAGGGAAATTACAACAACCTGGTCGGTGTTCCTTTGACCCTGTTGGGTTTGAGCGGAAAAGAGAAAATCGCGGTGCTCGAGTTGGGTACAAATCATCCGGGCGAGATTCGCCGCCTGACAAAAATGGTTGAGCCCGACATGGGACTTATCACCACCGTGGCACCCGCCCATCTTGAAGGACTGAAGAGTCTCGCCGGAGTCGCGCGCGAGAAAGGCTCGCTTTTTACAGGAATTAAACGCGGGGGGATTGCCGTGATCAACACCGACGATCCCTGGCTGCGTCGTCTGGGAAGTAAGTTCCCCGGACGCCGCGTCACTTACGGCAGCCGCGGCCAAGTGCGCGCGGAAAAAGTCAAGATGCGCGGCGCCTGCGGCACTTCGTTCATTCTTAAAGCAGGAAGCGCGCGCCAGCACGTCCGGCTTGGGTTGCCTGGCGCACACAATCTCTCCAACGCGCTGGGAGCGGCCGCAATGGCGTACGGTCTCGGGGTTCGGCTGAAAAGCATCGCCAGAGGCCTCAAAGCGGTAAGCGCCCTCCCGATGCGCATGGAACTGGCGAGATGGAAGGATTTCGGCATCATCAACGATACCTACAACGCCAATCCGGCCTCCATGGAAGCAGCTTTGGCGAGCCTAGCAGCGGTCGGCGGCAAGAAACACCAAGTCGCGATTCTGGGAGACATGTTGGAGTTGGGGCGAAAGACTCGTCAGTGCCATTTCGAGCTCGGAAAAAAAGCCGCTCGCTACGGGATTGACAGGCTTTATCTTCTCGGCCCTAACGCGCCGCACGTTCGGAAAGGCGCCTTGGCCGGCGGCTTGAAAGCACAGCAGGTCATCATCGGCCAAAGCCACGAGAATATTGCCCGCCTTGTCGCAGCGGACATCAGAAAAGGGGACTGGCTTCTGTTCAAAGGATCGCGCGGCATGAAAATGGAAAACGTGCTCACCGCATTGAAGCAAATCGGAGTCTAAGAAGTTGCTTTATCACTTTCTTTACTCCCTGCACACCACTTACTCGGGTTTCAACGTCTTTCGCTACATCACGTTTCGCGCCGCC
>JBOHVR010000514.1:0-2960 GCA_050735755.1 Binatia bacterium | reverse complement strand
GCTTTATTTTCTGCAATGGCAAGCATCTTGCTACTGAATAGATAGCAAGATGCTTGCCATTGCAGAAAATAAAGCAACTCGGTCGCTGCAAAAAAAGAAGAGAAAATGCGGTGGGTAAAAAAGTAAGAGTTGGGGAAAAATCAACACTCGGCAGCTAAGCAAAGCACCGGCCAGTGTCGTGTCTCTAAAGTAGGCGACCCGGAATTCAGGAAAATCAAATGCTTCTGGATGCCCGCCCTTCGACCCGGCTCAGGACATGCTTTCGCGGGCATGACGATGGGGAGACCGCCGACTTCTTTTGCGAATAGCTATCGCCAGCTTGCCCGGATTGACACTTGAATTGTGCCATGAAGTAGCGCGCCGGCAGGCACTACGGATTATTAACAGTCAACGCTTTCCCCACCGCGCCGGCATAGAAAACGATGATTTTTGCCGGCGTGTTGCCTACTGTGCGTCCAACGTGCATTGTATCCACGACTTCAGCCAGGACTTCGCCGGCTTGCATGCGCTTGACCCGCCCGTCTTTCAGGGACACTTCCAGTGTGCCTTCAAGCAGCATTGCAAACGAAGGCACGGGATGATGATGCCAGCCGGTCTCTCCTCCCGGCGCAATCTCCACGAGCAAGGCTGTGATCTCAGCTTGCCCTTGCGGATACACGATTTGCTTCCCATTCCAAGCGGTCGTTGTTTTCAGCAGCGGCGTAACTTTAACCGCAGTATTGTTGTCAATCGCGAGCGATACCTGCGGCGAGAGCACGATCAATACCATCAGCCAAAGACGCATCCTGGTTTTCATCAGGAATTAACTCCCTTCGTTCTTAAATCGTCTACCGCCAACGCTAAATCGAGTCTGGGTCGACATGAAATTGGCGCGGCTCACCGTTCTTTGCGAGGCAATTTACGCCAGACACTGGCCAGCCATGGCTGCTGCTCGCGGGGCAGGCCGATGGGACGGTAATAGTGAGTCAGCTCGGCGAAACCTGCAGCCGACACATAACGCCGCCAGGTTTCAGGATCATGATAGGCGCCGTAACGCCCGTAGTTCCATCCTTCCTCGTTATCGCCGTGTGGATTCGAGCTAAACAGCACACCTCTAGGTTTCAGAGCCGCGTGCAACTCGCGCAAGACCCGCGCCAATTCCTGGCTGGGCACATGAAACAAGGCGGCATTAGCGAAGACGCCGTCGAAATAATTTCCCGGCAAGTCGAGCTTAAGGAAATCCTGCTCCCACACTTCACAGCCGCTGTGCCGGCGCGCCATCGCGGCGAAGCGCGCAGACCCTTCCAAACCTACCGCGATGCAACCGCGCTCGGAAAACGACTTGAGATCGCGCCCCGGACCGCAGCCGAAGTCAAGTACAATGAAAGGCGGCTCGCCCTCAATGTATCGCAGTAGCGCCGCGATATTTTGGCTGACATCATGATCCCGAGTCCCTTCCCAAAAGGCGTCCGCGCGCCGGTTGTAATCAGCGAGCGTGCGGGTGGTGATTTCCTCCAGTTCTTGCGGGTTGAGTTCCATTATCTTCGAAAAACGCGTCTCATTAGAGCGGGTTTGCTGGTCTTGACCGGTTGGCCAGCCAGCTCTATGGGAAGCTGTTTAGGGGTCGGCGAGCTGACAAAAAACCAAAAAAAGGGAAACCAGAGCGGCGTCGGCGATTCTCTGGCAAGCCGTCAGGAACGTTGCCGCCATACCAGCACGAGCGCGCCGGCAGCAATCGCTCCAATAGCCAACCATTGCGGAACGTTCACCGTCTCCTTTTCCGCAATGGACAGTTCGAGTGGACCTATTTTTGCGTCGTGAGTTTCCTTCGTATAGGTGAAATTCTGGTAAACCAGCCCGAGAATACCAGCGACGATGAGTATTAGCCCCAAAATTTGCTTTCCACTCATAGGCTCACACCTCGTACCGATGGTTGAACCACCCGGCACCCAACTGAAATGTAAAAGCTCTCATTCTCGCCGCGCTTGTACAATGGTGAAGAGGAGTTGTCAACGCCATTCGTCCAAGTTTTAAGGCTAATTATGCGTGCGCAGGCGATACGCGGCTTTATTTATCCAGCCATGAATGCTTCAACCCTTACTGTTGCTTTAACCCCGTACCGTACGGTACTAAGTAGGCAACCCCATGACAATTTGAGGAGAGACCAATGGCACAAAAGTCGCTCGACAGTTTTGGCACGGCGGCTACCTTAAAGGTCGGCAACCAGTCCTACCAGATTTACCGCTTTGACCGGCTGGAGAAGGCCGGATTTAAGACCGTCTCCCAGCTTCCCGTCTCGTTGAGAATCCTCCTCGAAAACCTATTACGGCATGAAGACAACCGGCTCGTGGCCAAGGCGGACATCGAAGCGCTGGCTGGCTGGAATCCCAAAGCTAAGAAGGAAAAGGAAATCGCCTTCATGCCGGCGCGTGTGCTCACCCAGGATCTCACCGGCGTACCGGCAGTGGTGGACCTCGCCGCCATGCGCGAGGCGATGAAGCGGCTGGGCGGCGATCCCAAGAAGATCAACCCGCTTGCGCCGTGCGATCTCGTCATCGACCACTCGGTTCAGGTGGACAGCTTCGGTTCCGCCGAGGCTTTTCATCTCAATTCAGCAATCGAATATGAGCGCAACGTCGAGCGCTACGCGTTCTTGCGCTGGGGGCAAAAAGCTTTCCGCAACTTTAGAGTCGTTCCACCGGACACCGGCATCTGCCATCAGGTCAATCTGGAATACTTGGGCCAGGTGATCTTCCGCGCCAACGAGGACGGCGACACGCTCGCCTATCCCGACACCCTTGTGGGCATGGATTCCCACACGCCGATGATCAACGGGCTGGGCGTGGTGGGCTGGGGCGTTGGCGGCATCGAGGCTGAGGCGGCTTTGCTCGGGCAGCCGTTAATCATGCTGATCCCCGAGGTCATCGGTTTTAAGCTCCACGGCAGGCTTCCCGAAGGTGCAACGGCGACGGACCTCGTCC
>JBOHVR010000513.1:0-10907 GCA_050735755.1 Binatia bacterium | reverse complement strand
TTCTCCCGGTTACCGCCTGCCGTAGCCGGTCTTTTTCTCCTCAACCAGAAAGCCGATCTTCTTTTTCTTCGGTTCCGGCGGCGCCATCAACTGCCGTATGGCTTTGAACTGCGCGTCGTATTTCTTTTCCAACTCGGCCAACTTGCGAGCCAACTGAGCATTCGATGTCAGCATCTGCCGCAACCGCACAAAGGCGCGCATAATTTCGATATTGACCTGGATAGCCCGCGGACTTTTAAGCACCGACGAAGCATCGCGATCCCCTGCTCAGTAAACGCGTATGGAGCGGCTCGCCTTGAACCGCCCCACCTTGAAATCACAATTTGTGATTTCAAGTTGTCCCATTCACCGGCGTTCAGTTGAAACATGAAATCGGCGGGGAAATGCTCTCGGTTCCGCTTGACGGCTTGTACCAATGCTCGCGGCTCGACATCGTAAAGAGCGGCTAAGTGCGTGCTCAGCATGACTCGTAAGCCGCGAATAATGAAAATAGACTGTTCGATTCGTTCGGCTTGAGGCAGCATACTCTCTCCCCAATGGTGCTCAATTTTTACGGCTGTGCGTAATCTTTCAGCGATTTTGCCTCTTTGACTAAGGCCGCCGGTTCGAGGACCTTGGCCAGCGAACCGAAGCCCGTATCCAAAGATCTCACAGCCGCCCACCAACCACCAATCGTTCAAGTAGTTCAAATCGTTCAAAACGTTCAAGCCGTTTCGATGCCAAAAAAAACTTCAACCCGTCGATTTCTCTTGTACCATACGGTTGTGACATCCGAGGTCATGGGCACCAAAAACCCCGTTCAAGCCGTTCCAATCGTTCAATCGCTACGCTCCGTTCAAACCGTTGATACGATCATCTCCAGGGCTCGATCCGTAGGACACTCCGGGACCATACCCTTACTAATACCCTTACTTAACGGTACTACGCTTTCTCCGTATGTAGCGCCATCTGGCCGCTGGACCTTTCCCCCGGCACTTGACCTCCTTTGACTTCCGTAAATTCGCCAGGAGCACGCGAACCCATTCTCGTCCGACTCCCGGGAAGCGCGTTCAATGTCAGCGAGTCGAAATTCTCCGGTCTCGCGACGAATTGCGTTCAATACTAGCTCCGTCTTTGCACCTTTAGGAGACGCGGTTTGGCCGACCCGTTCTTCGAACTCTTTGTAGGCGGATTTAAGAATGAAAAGCAGATAGTTCACGTAAGGCCAGGGGTCGTGTTTTCCCTCGTGCCCGCTCTGAGAACTCTGCTCCAAGGTTTCTTCGTAGTAACGTTCCTTGTTCTCCTCGATCAGTCGCTCCAGGCTGATGTAGCGACCCACTTCGTAACCCAAGTGATAGCACTGGAGCAGGAAAAGAAGCCTGGAAACCCTGCCGTTGCCGTCGCGAAATGGGTGAATGCAAAGAAAGTCGAGATTGAAAGCCGCAAGAGCGATAAGCGGATGCACCCATCGCCCGCGCAGCGCGCGGTTCCATAGCTCGACCGACTCTTTCATGAAGACGCCCGTCGTTGCTGCCGAGACCGCTTTGAAGCGCACTCGTTCGCGTCCGTCAGGATACTTTTCGATGATGTCGCCGTCCTTATCCTTGTACTTGCCCGCATCCCAGATGTCGCCGCGCGTCAAACCGTGCAGCTTTCTGATTGTCTCCTCGGAAACTGGAAGCTTCGCGCCTTGATCGTGGACAAGTTTGAAAGCGTCACGATATCCACGTACCTCCTCTTCGTCGCGATCGCGTAGCAGTGATTTGCCAAAAATGACCGTGGCTATACGGGACTGATCCACCGTGACGCCTTCGATCCGGTTGGACGAAACCGCGCTTTCAATCAGCGCGTGCTCGCGCAAGACCTTAAGCCTCTGCGGCGATTGCTTGGTAAAGAGTTCCTGCTTGCCGCGCGCCTCGCCCAGGTCGGCCAAATACCATGATGTCGAAGCGGGAATCGTTTCAGGCTTAGCGGCGAATTGTTGAAGCGTCTTCATTTTTTGCAGTTCCTACAACGAATCGGTTTACCGAGCGATTCGAACGAACGTTTTTGTGTTTATCATGGATCTTTGGCAAGGCGTGTCGCGTATTTTTAGAATATTTCCCGCCAGCCGACGCTATAAGCTGACCTAGCGACGTTCAAAACGTTCAAGCCGCCCGTTTCAATCGTCCCAAACGTCCATGGCTTCGATGGGTTCCATGACCGGACAGCTCACTCGATATGCCTCAACGCGCTATCGACTTCTTCCAAATCGAACTCTCCCGGATCGAATCCGCCGCCGATCCATTCGAGATATTCGTCGTGCTCTTCATGGCGGGGATCGCGAATCGCCGCGAGAAAGTTTTCGTATCCGCCGGCGCCGCCGCAATCCTCGGGCGGACAGGCGCGGGCGCCGCCGAGACAGCGTGGATACCGAACTCCGGGATCGGCTTGTAAAACTTTCTCCAGCAATATTTCATGCTCCCAGCCGTCGCCGAAATCATATTCGTAAATCAACTTCTGCTTCGGCTGAGTCAGGACCCGGCCGAGTTGCGTTTTGCTGTCGTCTTTTAGATCCAGCTCGGAGAACTCATCTATGTCCGGCGCGCCGTAATAAGTCTTCCCCGCTCTGAATTGATGCAGGTGGGAGTCATACCAGCCCATGGTAATCTGTAGAACCCGGTGCAGAGTGGCGAGCGTGATATCGCGCCGGACTTGAATGCGCCGCCAAATCGGCGGGCGGATGTATTTGAGGGTGATTTTTAGCTGGTAAATTTTCGCCTCTTTTGTCACTATTTCCTCTCCCTTCGATCTCGTTGCGAAGTGTGCAGTCTCAATCATCGTTCCAAATGTTCAAACGCTGCGCTCGCTAACTACTGCGGCCCGTTCATGCTTTGGCCTCGCCGCTCTGGATCATTCGTAGCTCTCGCCGTATCTCCGCTTTCAGCTCCGCCTCGGTAGGTAAATGCAGCTTATAGCGGCTGGCAAAGATTTTCTTTTCCTGCTCCAGTCCCAGAGTATATTTGACCACCGCGTCGTTCTTGTCGGCGCACAGAATCAACCCTAACGTCGGATTGTCTCCTTCGGTGCGCCGTTCGCGGTCGTAGTAATTTACGTAAAGCTGAAGCTGGCCGAGGTCCTGGTGCGTCAGCTTGCCGGTCTTGAGATCGATAATCACGTAACACTTCAGGATCGTATGATAGAAAACCAGATCAATGTAAAAATGATCGCCATCCAACGTCAGCCGCTCCTGACGCGCCACAAACGCAAAGCCTTTGCCCAGTTCCAATAGAAATGCCTGGAGATTGTCGATGAGAGCTTGTTCAAGATCAGTCTCGACAAGCCTCGGCGACTCCGGCAGTCCGAGGAATTCCATGACGACTGGGTCCTTAAAGACGTCGGCCGGCCGCTGAACGGCATGGCCCTTTGTAGCCAACTTCATCAGCCCCTTCTTGTCTTTGCTAAGAGCCAAACGCTCGTAAAGCATGCTGTTTTTCTGTCGCTCCAACTCCCGTGACGACCAGTTGTTCTTCAACGCCTCAATCTCATAGAAGCCTCGCGCCTCAGGTTTATCGACGCGAAGCAGGATTCGGTAGTGCGTCCATGAGAGGTTTGGATGAAGTTGTCCTGGTTTCCAAGGTGCCCCTTGTTTCAATTCCCCACGCAGCGCGTGGGAAATTCCAGAAATATCCGTTTCCGAATCGCCAGCCAATTTAACACGCAGTGCGTGGGATTTTGCCGGCGCGATCAAGTCTGGATAGGTTAAATAGAAATCACGAAAATGCTCCAGGTTATTGACCGAGAAGCCCTTTCCGAAGTCGGTCTGCAAACGCGACGACACCTCTTTTAGAAGCCGTGCGCCATAATCCGCGCGCTTTGACCTCGTTGCTGCTCCTCCACGATCTCTCGCCCGATAAGCCAGTAAGCTACAACCTGAGTCGTGTTCACCGACCGCGCGACGTTGGTCCGCGCCGATTCGAGAATCTGGCGAATGCGATTGTAGATTGAGTCGGATTTTCGAAGCGCCATAAACTTTTCGCGAGGTTTATATACCCTTCACTTGTTGCCACCGTTCAATCTGTTTGAGTCACCGTGAACGGCGGCGTTTTATACCACACACGTTTGTCGAAACGCGTCAAACGTATTGAAATATTTTCTGGCCGGCAGTTTACCGCGTCGCGTACGATTTCAGTGCTTTCCCCAGATCGTCTTGAACCTCTTTTACTAAGGAAGCTGGTTCGAGCACCTTGGCGAGCGAACCGAAGCCCAAGATCCAGGTTTTGATCTCTTTGGTGCCGGCCACTTCAAAGCTGAGTTCCAAAGAGCCGTCTTTGAGCTTTTTATTTTTCTGGCTGGGATTCCACTGCCGCTCCAGAAGATAGCGAGTCAGGGACTTGTGAAAGCGCAATCGGACTCGGACAAGTTCCTCCCGGAACATGCCGAAGCTGTGACGGAGATAGCTCTCCAAGGAGAACCCCGGCGGCATTGTGAACGATTTCTCGCCCAGCTTTATTTTCTGCATCCGATCCACGACGAACGTTCTGATGTCCTCGCGGGTGTGGCAATAGCCGATCACGTACAGAGTCCCGTTGTGCAGATGCACGGCGTAAGGATTGACCTTGCGCTCGGTGGGCGCCTGATCACGTGCATGATAGAGGAGCTGTAGGGTTTTTCGTTGCTCGATCGCGTCCTGGATTGCTTTGACGAACTCCCGATAGACGCCGTAATCTTTCTGGCCAGGAATCCCTGAGAGAAAGCTGCCGCGCAGGTCGACCATTTCTTTGAAGAGAAGCTTGGGAAGAGTCGCTCTCACCTTGTCGAAAAGTGACTCCAATGAATTATGGAGAATGGTCCCGTCCAAGGGGCGAAGGGAGTCCTGTGCGAAGTAAAGAGACAGGAGTTCTGTAAGTGTGAACGGGACGGAGAGCCTGTTTCGGTAATCGGGATCAATCTTCCAAAAGCTTTCCTTACCATTCTTGTCCGTGAAAAGCGGTATCCGAAGTTCCTCCAAAATTTGCAGGTCACGATAAATCGCCCTCAGGTTTGCGTTGAGCTGGTCGGCCATATCGGTTACCCGCAGCCCGTTCGGATGTCTCTCAATAAGCGAGAGAAGCTTCAGCGCTCGTAGTACAGGTTTTGCCCGCGACATAAGCTTACAAAGAGCCCGGCGGCGGGAACCTATCTCGGGCTGATGTAAAACGGATCGAAGATGTGTCGGATCGACGGCCGGGGAGGAATTAGCGCGTATAATAGGCGAGTTCGGGGTTGTCAATCAAGCAAAAGGAATCAGGGAATTTCAAAGACATCCGGATGCCCGCCCTTCGTGAGGGCCTGATAACGGCTCGCAAAGCACTCACTGGGGCGGGACTGAACGCAGACTCTAGCGTCAGGGGCTTGCCTACTAGGCTTGAATATTTAAAGAATGGGGAGCCTTTCAATACGGTTCAGGGATGCTAAATATACGGAGGTCTTCTGTGGAATACAAAGAAATTGAGAAGGAAATCCGGCGGCTTTCCCCATGGTACTACCTCTTCGATTTGCATGGGGTCAGGACAGACATCACCCCGTCCTTCGATAATTGGGGGCATCGAACTGTCGATATTCCCAATGAACTTGTGGCCTACCTAAAGGGAAAAACCATCTTGGACGTGGGTTGTAACGAAGGCGGGTACGCTTTTGCCGCCTTGAGGCGGGGCGCTATGAGCGTTCTTGGTTTTGATTGCCGGCCGGTGAATGTGGAGAAGGCCAACTTTGTGGCGCGAGCACTTGGGATACGGGACTCGGTTTTCCAGGTCGGGTCTGCCGATTCGTGGCCGCCGGAAAAGAAGTACGACATCGTCTTCATGTGCGGCATTCTTTACCATCTTCCCGAGCCGTGGAACACAATTCGTAAGTATTGCGACGTCGCCCGGGAAGGGGTCTTCATGACCACCGCGCTGGCGGATGGCTCGGAGGGGTATTCTCCAACACGGGAGGATGACAACATTGGGGCTTGCGAGAATCCGTCGATTTCTTCGATGGCACCGAATACCGTGCAAACCCTGGTGGCCGAATTTGCCAAGTACGGGTTCACACCAATCTACGTAAGAGAACGCAAGTTCTGTTATCCCTCTTCATTCGCCGTCTTGGGTTGGCGTCTGAGCCGGCGCCTGAATCAAGACAGAGTCAGGCTCTTGAACCGAATCGGCTCACTTACGAACCGAATCCGTCGTTACCCGCGCTTTTATCTTAATTCAGCACCCGAATCGCCGTACACAGGCGCCGGCACGTTTTTCTTCCAGAAAAAAAGTAATGTGGACAGGTCTAACCCCCAGACGTAAAGAAAGCCGCGGTTAATTAATTTGTAAACTGTAGCCGGCCTTTGCCAAAGCCCGGCGCGTCGCTTCGATTACATTCGGGCCATCGTTGTGCGGGGCGACTCTGACTTCAGCAGCATTGCGCAAGGCATCGAGAATCTGCCGGGCTTCAGCCCCTGCTGATTCTTCGCACTGCTCATAGAGACCGCCGGGGCCTTCTTCGATCAGATTGTGATCCTTGAGAATGGCGCGAAGAGCAGCGACGATCGACGGCGTAGGGCTCGGCACGAGCAGCGCGGCCAACGCGCCGTGATCCAGGCGCAGCTTGGCCGCGATGGGAAGCGCCTCGCCGCCGCGGAGCCGCTGCACGGCGGGCAGCAGGATCTTTTCCTCCATGCCGATGTGCTTGAGCAAGCCCGCGCGGAATTGATGATAAGCGGCGGCGTCGGTCATTTCTCCGGACATGGCGCGCTCGAGCAGCTCATCGAGGCGGCAGTGATCATCGGCGAGGTAACGGTGGATTGTTCCAGGCATGGGAAGTCTCTTTCGTATGGGCCTGCTAAATTTTCTCGCAGCAGCGAGGCGGTTATTTAGATCTCATTGGCGGCTGGCGTAGGAGGCGTTACCGATCCTTCTATGACCTGGCGTCGAGTATTGCGTCCGGATGCCCGGACAGGAATTTGGTCTCGGACCCACGGCAATCCACGTACCCTTTGGGAAAGGCACGGGCTGAGACGCGGCAACCGACGGGCAGAGGAGAACCGCAATTCTTATATCCTTTCTGGACTACGCCTAAGGACGCAGCGAGGGCGGGATACGCTATGCCTTTTTTAATTTCTGTCTGAGAAACTTTAGGATCTCGATATGCTTCTGCGAATCCAGGATCATTGTCTCTAGCAAGAGGGTAAACATCCCCTGATAGTAGCCTTTGCTTTGCTTTACCAGCTTCTTGTAATCCCTTATTCCCTTCTTTTCGAGATCGAGAAATCTTTCCGTGAGGCTTAACAACCCCTTTTTCTCAGCGCCCAGGTCTGAAATCAGGTCGAGCGCGTCCTTCTGCCTGCTCCACGTGAGGCCTCCTTTAAGCGTTGAGACCATCGCGTGCGTCACAACGTTATGTTTCTCTTCATCGGACAGAATCAGCTGCAGCAGGAATCTAATCCCGGAGTTCTTGGATTTCTCCGCGATCTCCTTGTAGCGCTTGAGAAACTTCCCCTCCTCAGCCTCATGAGCTTCGAACTCGTTCATCAATTGCTCGCAAGCAGAAACCTCCTCGGGTTTTGGCAGGCCAAACCCATAAGCCATAGCGTCCAAGTCCGTGATATTTGCCATTGTGATCCCCCTTTCTGGATCTGCCAGTCCTGACTTTGGCATTGGAGTCACTGTTATGCGGCGGCAGCGATCCAACCCGGCTCACGCGTGATCTCCTGAAGTTTTTTTCTATCAGGCTCAGTGGGCAGGACAACCTGTAAGTGAGCTTTGTAGGCTTGTTCTTCGAGAGCACCGCCATGAACACTGAATCGTTGTCCCTTGTAGTCGCCTATCCCGCGATTGAATTTAAGGTGGGGGACATACAGCTTCGGCTTGTCCCCGGCAATTTCTTTGTTCAAGACGTCAATCAGCCGTTGAACGTCGTTGTAATAGAGCTGGCGCGCGGCTTGATTGAGCATCTCCGGGTCTCCGACCGCGTCGGCTTGATCTTCGTCGAAGCGTCCCTTCAAGCCCCAGTCGTAAGCCTTAGCGATACTCTCCGATCGCTCATGACCAAACAGGTCAAAACAAACCGGAAGCCAGCGGTTCATAACTTTTTGCAGCAGCTCAACGGGTACTTTTCCCCCGCGCAGGATCCGCTGCAGTCCGGTCAGTCCGGTGATCAGATGGAAGGATTCTTCGCTCAACATGGGTTCCATGCTGAGCGCCAGCGGCTTAAAACCACAGTGACTGAGCATCCTCAATTGAAACATGCCGTCCCGATCCATGAAGGCCGTATACGTGAAAAAGTCCACCCAACTCTCCACCGGCTCGTTAAAAGCTCCCAGAATCCTTTCCTTTCGATCGGCGGATCGCTCTAGAAGTCTACGCGCTTCTTCCTTTCCGGCATCCCCAAAGTGTTGAACCAAAAGATGGCTCATCTGCCACCCGTGGCGCATTTCCTCGGCATTGATCCGCACGATGCTGTAGAAGTCCCTTTCAGACGGGGCGGAGTTCAGCAGGCGCCTTTGCTGCTCGACGGATGCAAGCTCCGTGTCGCCCTGTACGGTGATCAGGCGCAGCAACAGATCTTTGATTTCGGCGCGGGGAATTTCACTTATCTTCTCCCATTTAGGAGCCCCGGCAAATTGGCCGAATTCAATTTCGGAGTGGTCTTCTGCAGCAAACTTTTCTCCAAGACTGTAACCTTGAAGAACCGTTGAAAAAAGCGTTTTGTCGTAGCCTATCTGCTTTTGCCAGGTGTCAAAAAGGTCCTTCCAATCGTCAAATGTTTGAATCGTTGCGCTCTTCATTTTGGCTCCTCTCTAAAGAAACCCGATTCATTGCCCCCCTTGTCCTTTGGCAAGAAGCATGCCTTATGGCATGCGATGGATGCTGAGAGTTTTAGGTATATCACGTAAGCGTTTCGCATGCGCGCTATTTCGCGGGGGCCTTTTTCTTATTTCTGCGAAGATAACATCGCCTCAGAATACCTTTCGAATATTAATATTTGAGAAACGCTACGTTTTTCCACCTCTCGTTGGCCTTCGGCTGGCACGAATTGTGCCGCTTCGATCCGGTGGAGGTAGCGAGGACGAAAGACGAAAAGGATCGTTTTGGCGAAACCCTGCGCCTTCTCGGAACGTACCCGAGAGGACATTTACTTTGCCGCCAAGGACCGCGAGCTTCTCGAAAAACTGAAGGCCAAACTAAAAAAGGCCAGCGGCGATCGGGCAACACAGCCAGTGCAATGTCCCAAATGCCCGGACCACCTGGAGTCTTATGAGTTCATGGGATTTATGCTGGACCAGTGTCGAAACTGCGAAGGGATCTGGTTGGACAAAGGCGAACTTGAGGCCATTTTGAAGGCCGTTTCACCAAATAGCCAGAGAGCGGACGGTGACAGTTTTCTGATTTCGATGGGTTTCAATGATACCACCCTTAGGGGAGAGCCAAATAGGAGAACCGACATGTTGACAGTTGCGGATGTGATGACAACCGACCCAATCAGTCTCGGTCCCGAAGATACGGTAGGGCAAGCAGAAGAGATTATGTTCACGAACAAGATCCGCCAGCTTCCCATCGTTGACGGGGCGGAACTCGTCGGAATAGCTACTGACCGCGATATTCGGTCATTTCTTAGCGGCCGTCTCTTCGGCACACCCGAGGAGCGTGAGACCGCTTTGAATACTAAAATCGCGGCCGTCATGAGTACCGAACCGATAACCCTGAGCCCGGACGACGACCTCAGCGATGCGGTCGATACCCTCATTGAGGAAAAAATCGGCGGCATTCCGGTCGTCGACGAACACAAAGGGCTAGTCGGAATTGTCACTTACGTTGACGTGCTGCGCCGATTCCTGGACATGCTCAACGAGAGCTGCTGACCAATCAAAAGAGTCTTAGCAGGTCCACGATGCGCCAAGATAAGGAGATAACAGTGAAGGAAATCATGATGAGCGCTCCGGTGACTCTTGGTCCCGCCGACACGTTGGATGTGGCCAACGACATTATCTACTTGGGCCGGGTGCGCCACATACCCATCGTGGATAACGGCAAGCTGGTGGGCGTGATCAGCCACCGCGATCTGTTTGGTACTGCTGCAACGACCCTATTGGGATTGAAGGGTAGACCCAAAAAAGCCCTGCTCAAAAGCTTTCAGATTAAAGATCTCATGCGGAAACTTGTCCTCACCATTTCTCCCGATGCCCCGGTCAAAGATGCGGCTCGACTGATGGCGGACAAGAAAGTCGGCTGTCTGCCGGTTGTCGATAACGGCTCACTCGTGGGATTGGTAACGGCAACGGACATCTTGCGCTACGTGGCTGCGGCTGAGAGCGAAGAGCGATGACTCGTTCTTTTTTCCTCTGGCGGTATCGCCAGGTTGGCCGGAATGACGCTTGAAATAATTACGGGAATTTAACAGACGCTACACTCGCTCCCCGCGGTAGCCGGTAACAGAACTGGTTCAGGCTAAGACTGGGCACGAATAACTAGCACCGGGTCTCCCGAATTCTGGACCACCCGCTCGGTGACACTGCCCAGCACCCAGCGGCCCACGCCCGACCTGCCGTGCGTGCACATCGCGACGAGATTGGCAGAGGTTTTCTTGGCAAATTCAATGATCTCAGCCGCGCCGTAGCCTTCGAGCAGAACTGCCGATACCTTCTCGATTCCTTTTCTCTTCAATTCCTGCACTTTTTCGTCAAGGTACTCCCTGGCTTCCTCTCTTAATTGGGCGTTCAGCTCTTCGAGATTGGCAACGTAGTCGTCTGTACCGCTATAGATCGACACCGGCAGGGCATATGCGCGCAGCAAGACAATCTCGCCTTTCATTTTCTGGGCCAGCTCCATCGCATACGGCAAAACCGTCTCAGCGAGACCGGATCCGTCAAGGGGAATGACGATGGTTTTCAGCGGCGCCTCCTCATTTGTGGGCTTGCCGCCGGGTCGGATCAGTAG
>JBOHVR010000512.1:0-5538 GCA_050735755.1 Binatia bacterium | reverse complement strand
GGCGCTGGCGATGTGGATGACCTGGAAATGCTCTCTGGTAGGACTTCCGCTGGGAGGGGCCAAGGGTGGAATTGCTTGTGATCCGGCCGAATTGTCGCGCAATGAGCTGCAGAATATGACTCGGCGCTATACCGCTGAGATTCTGAACTTTATTGGACCTGAAGTGGATGTTCCCGCGCCGGATATGGGGACCGACGAGCAGGTTATGGCATGGATGATGGACACCTACAGCCAGCATAAGGGACACGCGGTGCCCGAAATCGTTACGGGTAAGCCTGTGGATATCGGCGGCACCTTAGGTCGCAAAGAAGCAACGGGTCGAGGTCTGGTCTACACGATTTTAGAGGCTGCGCGCGAGTTGAATATGAACATATCGGGGTGCACGGCGGCAGTACAGGGATTTGGCAACGTCGGGGCAGTGGCGGCGCGAGAGCTGGCGGCGATCGGAGTAAAGATCATCGCGGTTTCGGATCGTTACGGGGGCTATTTTAGTGACCGGGGACTTCCCATTGCGGCGCTAGAGGAATACGCGACCCGGAGAGGCAGCCTCGAGGGATTGAGTTTGGGAGAGCGGATTACCAACGCGGATCTCCTGGAAATAAAATGTGATATTCTTGTTCCCGCCGCCCTTGGGATGCAGATTACAAGAGAAAATGCTGCAAGATTGCAGTGTAAGATTTTAGCGGAAGGGGCGAATGGTCCCACAACCATTGAAGCGGATCAGATCCTCAAACAAAGGGATATTTTTGTGCTTCCCGATATCTTGGCTAACGCCGGTGGCGTGATTGTATCGTACTTCGAGTGGGTTCAGGACCTGCAGAACTTTTTCTGGACCGAAAACGAGGTCAATGAGAAACTAAGGCAGATTTTGGTTCGGGCCTTTCACCAGGTGTATGATATGAAAAGAAAACACCACGTCGATATGCGCCTTGCAGCGCTGATGATAGGGAGTCAACGGGTCGCTCGATCGATGTTATGGCGCGGCCTCTATGCTTGATAAGAGACAAATGGAAGAACGGAAAGGGCAACGACAGTTATGATAAGCGCGACGCAGCTCAGAGCAGGGATGATTATCGTATACGAAGGGAGTCTGTACCGCGTTACCGCCATCAAACATATCACTCCTGGCAACAAGCGCGGCTTTGTGCAAACGAAAATGAAGAACCTGAAAACCGGGTGGGGGACTGAAAATAAGTTCCGTTCTGAGGACCGAATTGAAAACGCTACGCTGGAAACCCGCACGATGCAGTATCTCTACAGCGAAGGGGACCTCCACACCTTCATGGATACTCAGACCTATGATCAGATTGCTCTTGGAGACGAGGATATCGGGGATCTGCTTTCCTATCTTCTTCCCAGCCAAGTGATAGAGATTGAGTTCTTTGACGGCAAACCTGTAGGCATCAGTCCACCGTCAACTGTGGAGCTGCAAGTCGTAGAAACAGAGCCGACGGTTAGAGGGGCGACCGCAACCGCTTCCTATAAGCCTGCCAAGCTCGAGACGGGTGTCACAATTCAAGTTCCGCCTTTCATTCAGGTGGGAGACCGAGTTCGGGTGGATCCTTCCGAGGGAACCTACCTGGAACGAGTCAAGTAGACTCGATCTGTTTCCATACCGCTGCGACCTTTTTCTTCAGTTCCGTCAGATCGCCGTCGTTCTCGATAACATAGTCGGCAAGCTTTCGCTTGTCGGCGAGCGGCATTTGAGCGTCAAGATGGCGCTGAATCTCTGCCGGGCTCAACCGGTCTCTGCGCGCCAGGCGCGCGCGCTGGGTGTCAGGGGAGCACGCGACTAGAATCACTGGACGGAGCCAGTGATGGACGCCGTTTTCGAACAGCAGAGGGGCATCGTAGATGACCAGCTCGGCGCCTTGCGCCGCGAGCTCACGGATTCTCTCCTGGACGCGAGAGCGGATGCGCGGGTGTGTGATGGACTCCAGCCGCTGCCGAGCCTTGGCGTCGGCGAACACGATCTGGCGCAGTTTTTCACGATTCACTGTCCTGTCGGGATGGAGGATTTCGCTGCCGAAGGCGTCCGTAATTTCACGCCATGCCTCTTGCTCCGGTTTCACAATCTCACGCGCGATCTCGTCAGCGTCGATGACAACCGCCCCCAGCTCTCTTAGAAGCGCGGCAACTGTGCTCTTTCCACTCGCGATCCCGCCTGTGAGTCCGATCAGCTTCACGGCCTGTGATTAGCGCCAGCTATGGCAGAAAAGCGATGCGGATTCAATTGGCGAAAAGAAAGGCTTGTGGTATACTTGCTTGTCTCATGGGGAAAAGGATTCTTTTGGTCGAGGACAACCCGGCGACGGTTGACGTGATCCAGAAGGAACTCGAGTTTCTTGGTTACGAATCAGTCGTGGCGAAGGACGGGATGGAAGCCATTGAGATGGCACTTGCTCAGTTGCCGGATCTCATCATCATGGACATTTCTCTACCAAAAGTCGATGGTTTAAAGGCTACGTCCATGATCCGGAGCAATCCCAAAATCCAGTCGATTCCTATCCTGGCCGCTACCGCTCGGGCTCTCCCTGGCGATAGGGAAAAGTGTCTGCAGGGAGGCTGTGACGATTACATTGCCAAGCCCTTCACCCATCGACAGCTCGGGGCCGCCATAGAAAAGCTTCTGGCCAAAATCCTCTCAGCGTGACGCTCCTCTTCTAACTGACGCAACGATTGATGGCACGCGTGGTTGTTTATACCAAGAACTATTGTTCCTTTTGCCATTGGGCCAGGTCGCTGCTGAAGTCCAAAGGGCTTGAGTTTGAGGAAATCGACATTACCGAAGACTTGGTTTTGCAGGAACAGGTCCGCAAACGTTCTGGACGGAGAACCGTACCGCAAACTTTTATCGATGGACAGTCCGTCGGAGGGTTTGAGGAGCTGCGCCAGCTCGATTCGTCAGGTGAACTTGATCAACTATTGGGCCTGGCTCCGGGTTGAGCGATGGTGCCGCTCCAATGGTAGCCGATCACTTCTTATTAGTGGTAGAGGTTTGGAGGCGGCGAGCGGATTCGAACCGCTGCATCGAGGTTTTGCAGACCTCTCCCTTAACCACTTGGGTACGCCGCCCCGAAGGGTTGTCTAGCACGCGGTTTCAGTCTTTTTCAAGATTTGACAAAAAAGGGTGGAGAAAGTAGCCTAAAGAAACGGGGCGAAAAGACGTTTTATGGCAACAATGATCACATCCGATTGTATTAATTGCGGAGCGTGTGAACCCGAATGTCCCAATAATGCAATTACGCAGAGCGAGCAGATCTACGTCATTGATCCTGTCCTATGCACGGAGTGCGTTGGCTTTCACGATTACGAGGCATGTGCCGCGGTTTGTCCTGTCGACTGTTGTGTCACCGACCCGAATAATATCGAAACTGAAGAAGCCTTAATCGGTCGCGCTCGATCCATTCATGCGGACGTCCAGTTCGCCGAGAAATTCGAATCTCGTTTTCGCAAGAGTCAGGAGAAGGAGCCGGCCCCCGCCCCGCCTAAAATTCCGCCATCGGCTTCGGAAGAGCCAAAGGCGAGCGCTCCTGTGGGCGCAGGCACAGCCGCCAGAGCCGCAACAATGCCGCCGCCTCGCGTGGCAGCCCCAGCTCCAAAAACTGAACCAATTAGCGTGAAGCCTTCTTCAATTCAGCTTCCCAAGCCGCCGCGAGTGGTCAAGCAATTTCCCGGACAGCTCCCGGCCGGTTTCGAAGACGTGCTCCTGCAGGCTGGCAAGAGAAAGGGAGGAAGTAACACCGTCAGCGTTGCAACGATGTTAATGCAACCCATTTTGGGCGCGCTGCCGGACCGTACGAAACGGGAACTTGAAATTGCGATCGGCCATCCGTTTGTTTTTAGCCGGGCCGGTGCCACCGGTCTCAACCTGCTTATGAATTTATTCTTTTATCCTCTCATCTTCATGGTGCTGGCCGTCGCTTTAAACGGGATCGAGATCCTTTTCAGCCAAAGAATCAACGGCTTCATTCTGATGGGCGTTTTTCTTGGCTTTCTGGAAGGCGTTTACCGTCTCAGAGATGGAATCTTCAAGGCGAAACAACCCGCTGAAATGGTCTTCCAGGGGGCTTTCTACGGGATGACGCTCAAGGGAATTGCCGAGTTTCTCATTGGGAAACAGCGAGGGTTTTTGCGCCAGCCGCCGATTCCCGTCGACGGTTTCTACGGCAGCGGCTTCGTGGAGAAGCTGGAGCGAGAACGGCGCTATGGGAATGTTTACTCGCTGCAAGATTGGGGTGAATCTTATTACTTGCAGGTCGAGTTTCCTCGAAAGGTGCCCCAAATCGGGCCTCCTATTAACGAAAAGATCCCCGACGAGATGCCTGATTATGATTACGACCTCACTCTGAAAAACGGCACCTTCGTCGTGAAAGGAAAGTGCACCGATGAGAAGATCAGGAAAATTTCTTCCAGCCTCGGGGCTTTTCCTCCGGAATTCACGACCCTAGTTAACCTGAAAGAAAAAGTTGCGGGGTTCTCCCACCGATACGATAATAAGCTCTTGGAAGTCGTTCTAGTAAAGGAAAAAAAGCCGCTCTCGACAAGGCTAAGTTTCTAACGCGAGACGTGGTGCCATGGGATGCTCGGAAGGAAAACTGCTGAGCAAGGAGCCGCCAGCGATCCAGCCTTCTGATTCGAGAGTTGGGCTGAGAAAAATCGGCCCTTCCGATCTCGAAGAGGTGATGCGGATTGAAAAAACTTCATTTCCAACTCCTTGGAGTACACGATTCTTTCTTGAGGAGTTACGCGCGCCATGCGCCCATTCTCTGTTAGCAACGGTGAATAATAAAATCGTGGGATACGTTCTCTACTGGCTGCTGCCGGGAGAATTGGATGTGCACAATTTGGCCGTTGACAGGGATTATCGCCGCCAGGGCGTTGGCCGTTCGCTGCTACAGGCGATAATCGTGGAAGCGAGGGAGCGGGGGCTAGAGCGGGTGACGCTTGAAGTGCGAAAGTCCAATGAAGCTGCGCAAAATTTATACTACAAGCTAGGTTTTGTCGTGCAGGGGGTGCGCGTAGGGTACTATTCTGATAACGGCGAAGACGCTCTCGTCATGGCACTCGCATTAAATCGGACGATAGTTTGACAACTTCTCCGCTTTGGTATAGCTTAGAAATCAAAGCAGCCCAAGTCTTAAAATTTCTTAAGGAAAGCTCGTTTCGACGCTTTCGGAGGGAGTAGCCTTTGCAAAGAATCAGAAGTGCCGTTACCTTGGGTCGTGTATCGAGCGACATTGGCATTTTCAAAGTAGGAGATAAGGTTGTTTATCCAGCACACGGGGTCGGTCAGATAGAAGCCATAAGAAGCCAGAGCATTTCGGGCACTCAGAAAAGATTCTACACTTTACGGATTCTGGACAGTGACATGAAGATCATGATCCCGGTCGATAATGTTCAGTCCGTGGGTTTGAGAAAAATCATCGATAAACAGATGGTGGCGAAGGTATATAAGGTCTTACGGCAAAGAAAAGTTCAACTCGATCAACAAACCTGGAACCGGCGCTATCGCGAGTACACGGAGAAGATCAAAAC
>JBOHVR010000511.1:0-4593 GCA_050735755.1 Binatia bacterium | reverse complement strand
GTCACAGCCTGAAGAAACGCGGGTTTTTCGCCCCCTACGACTCCGCGGAGCGGAAATTCTATCGGGACGGCTACAAGGACCCGCAGGCGACATGGACGTCCATTTACACTAACTATGGCGCCTTCGGTTACAATACGAAGTCGGTGCCAAAAGCCAATCTGCCGAAATCGTACGATGATCTGCTTAAACCGGAGTGGAAGGAACAGATCTCAATCGAAGGCAAGGCGTATGAATGGTTTGCGACGATGATCAGAGCGATGGGCGATGAGAAAGGTTTAAGCTTCATGCGCGGATTGGCCAAGCAGGTCCGGCTCTCGGACGCTCGAACCATCATGGCGCAGCTCATCGCTGCGGGTGAGTTCAAAGGCGGCCTAAGCGCTTATTCGTCGACTTTTGAGCAACTCAAACCCGCGGGAGCCCCTGTGGATTGGGTTTATCTGAATCCGGTCTTCGCCAATATTCATCCGATGGGGCTTGCCGCCAAGGCGCTGAACCCCAATGCCGGCAAGCTCTTTATCGATTTTGTTCTATCCAGGAAGGGCCAAACCATTATCAAAGACCGCAAACGTATTCCGGACCGCATCGACGTCATACCGGATCCGCCCCGCTTGGTTGAGGGAATCAAGCCCGCGTTTGCTCCCCCTGAAGTCTTTGACGAGTTTGAACGTTACGCCAAGCAATTCCACGATGTGTTCGGCGGCAGGTAGACTCGACGGCGTTACCTCTTTCATAAGCCAACCACCGAGAACACCTTAAAAGGCGACGCCCGGTCATCCGGGGAGGAAGCCTATCCAAAAAATGCCGGCAAATTCATAATCCTCGACAGCAGTGGCGTGCGGCCGCGAAGCTATACTCTCAATAATTTAGTTAACATTAGGCTTCTATTATCTTGATAAAACGGTTCTTTTCCCAATAAAAGCGTATTGGAAGAAAACGAAATTAAATTTTTCACCCGGTCCATCGTCTAAGAGAACGCCCAACGGGATCTTGGGGATGACCGCCAAGCCAAGATTAGTTCCTTGTTTCCTTCTATGGATCGCGCCGGTACTTCTCCCGGCGTTGCTCACCGGGTGCAGCACCTTAGAAACTCGCATGGTCCAAGCTGCTCATAGCGGCGAGGTCGAATCCTTAAAAGCTCTGTTCACGATCACGGGCGATGTTAACGGAACCGATGAGAGCGGCCACACACCCTTGATGGCTGCGGCCGATCGCGGATACATCGATGTGATGGAATTTCTGCTGGCGAGAGGAGCCAACGTCGATGCGAAAAGCCGTCTTGGAATGACCGCTTTGATGTTCGCGGCGCAACGCGGCAACTTCAATACGGTGAAGACTTTATTGGATGCAGGCGCCAACGTCAACGCGCAGAGCAAATCGGGGAGCACGGGCTTGATGTTTGCCGTCCAGTCGGGAGCGGTGGGCACCAGCAAACTTTTGTTAGCTGCGGGCGCCGACGTTAATGCTCGAGATGATTTGGGTAAGACTGCCCTGACAAGAGTCCCGGAGAGCCGGCGGGAGGAAATAACGGAAATTCTCTTGGCGAGCGGTGCCAGCGAATAAAATACAAACGGGCTCGCTTCCCGGGAAGCGAGCCCGTTGGCGGCGCTTACGCGCCATTTTCAATTCCTCTATTTTGCTTGGCTCTGCCCCGCCTACCGACCATTGACCAACGCCACCTCTAAATACAGCTTCCCTGGTTAGATTCGGGCCGACCTTGTCTTCAGCCTTCCTTTTAAGCTCCGGTGGAGCAATTCGTGCCTTCAGGCACTATCGTTGAGGCTCGATCCTAGGTCGCTCGATGCCAAAGCGAAACCTGTTGTTCAGAACTAGCGTAGCCCGCGGAAAGCGGGCCCATTGGCCCGGCGGAGTTGCGTCTTCCATGGAATACGCTCCTTTAGTTCTTAGTTAGCTGGGTTTTTCGACGAGCGCGCACCGTCGTCACCCGTCCCAAACATCAGACCCGATTCATCGGATCCCTATAAGTGGAGTATACCCGAGAGTCCGCCTTGTCAAGATAGGTTTTCTCCTTTTTTTGCGTTTCATCTTGGCGCCGTGCGGAGCAGTGCCTTTCGATTTTGCCGGTCACAAAATCAAGTTGAATCCGCCCCACCTATGGACTAGCATTTTGCCGTGAGCAGAAGTGGAAAAGGATTCTTCGTATCCGAATACGCGGGCGAACGGGACCGAATGGTAAGGGAACAACTCGTGCAGCGCGGAATCCAAGACGAACGCGTTCTGGCTGCCATGCGCAAAGTGCCGCGCCATCTTTTTGTGGAAGCGAGGATGCAGGATCGGGCCTACGACGACTGTCCGCTTCCGATCGGTCAGAATCAAACCATATCGCAACCGTACATGGTCGCTCTGATGGCTCAGTGCTTAGAGCTTACAGGTGAAGAACAGGTGCTGGAAGTCGGCACCGGCTCCGCCTACGAAGCAGCCGTGCTGGCGGAGCTGTGCGTCCAAGTTGTTTCCGTGGAGCGCTTGGAGGACCTCGCGCTTAAGGCCCGCGCGCGTCTGATGTCGCTTGGTTACGAAAATGTTCTCATCGTGGTCGGCGACGGCAGCCTTGGTTGCAAAGAGCACGAGCCTTACGACGCTATTCTCGTATCCGCCGCATCGCCGCGCATTCCCCGCCCACTTCTGAATCAGTTAAAGGCTCATGGATATCTTGTCCTGCCTATCGGAGAGGAAGAGATCCAGAGCCTTATCCGTCTGCGCAAAAGAGGCGAACGGCTCGAAGAAGACTATCTGGGAGAGTGCCGCTTCGTGAAGCTTATCGGCGCACAGGGATGGGAAACCTAAAGGCCTTCGGTTCAGTAAAAACGTGTGCAAGATCCGCGGGAGCCCTCCCGCCTAGTGGAACTGCAGCTTGAGCGTGCTCAACAGAAACTCGCGTATCGTTCCCGCGTCCTCGGCGTCCGGCGCCATATTAAGATAGCGCTCGAGATCCTCTTTGGCCTGCAAGAAACACTCTTGCTTAAGATAGAGAAGACCGCGGTCGCGGATATTCTCTGGCGATGACGGCTCGAGGATCAGCATACACTGGACGATGCTGAGCGCCCGCGCAAAGTCTTCCTGCTGGAGATAAGTCGATTTCAAATTGTTCAGCATGCGGAACAGGATCTGCTTCTTCGATGCCGCCGCAAGAAAATCCTTGTCGAGCGCTACTTTGCCGGCGTAAACTTGATCCAACCGATCTTGCAGCTCTTCGGGCGAAAGAATCGCGCCACGATGAAAAGGATCGATAATGATCTCTTCTTCGGCTCCCATATGCTTGACGAGAAAGTGCCCGGGAAAACCGACTCCAGCGAGCTTCAAGCCGGCTCTCCTTCCAACTTCCATATAAATAACCGATAAACTAATCGGGATTCCACGTTTTCGCTCTATCACCTCATTGAGGAAACTGTTTTTCGGGTCGTAGTAATCCGTCGAATTCCCACGTAAGCCTTCCCTGGTGAAAAGGATGAAGTTGAGAGTTGCAATGAGGCGCGGCGGGTCGGCATTCTCTCCGGCCCGACTTCGGACTTCCTCCGCCATTTCCTCCATTTTCGATAAGTATCGTCCGATATCCAAATCGGGATACTCCGCTTGAGCAATCGCCAGACTCGCGCGCGCAAGGTCAATTTGTTCCTCGGGACGGCATACTGCCTCCTCGAAGCCCGGATATTTGCCTATAGCTTCGTCTCGGCTCATCGTCTTGGAAGCTAACAGAGACGGAAAAGCAACACAAGGAAGGCCTTTTGCCGTTTATTCTGATAAACTGATA
Organism: Binatia bacterium; assembly: GCA_050735755.1. Classification (GTDB taxonomy): domain Bacteria; phylum Desulfobacterota; class Binatia; order UBA9968; family UBA9968; genus DATMAM01. The sequence goes on along the minus strand of JBOHVR010000511.1, from coordinate 827 downwards.
GCCCATCTCATGCCTGCAGGAGGGATCCTATGAAAATTCTTCACACGATGATTCGCGTTAACGATCTGGATGAATCCGTCAAATTTTACTGCGACACTCTTGGGATGAAACTGTTGCGTAAACGTGAGTATCCTTCAGGTCGCTTCACCCTGGCTTTCGTAGGCTATGGGCCCGAATCTGAAAATGCGGTTTTAGAACTCACTTACAACTGGGACACACATCAATACGATCTCGGCAATGCCTTCGGCCATGTTGCGATCGGAGTGGATGACATCTATAAGACCTGCGCTGATCTTCGCGCTCACGGCGCCAAAATTGCGCGCGAGCCGGGACCCATGAAGCATGGCACGACCGAAATCGCGTTCATCGAAGATCCCAACGGCTACAAGATAGAGCTGATTCAAAGCAGACAGAGCTAGTGACTAGAGAAGCGTGCGGCCCGGCTCGGGCGGCGCCAGTGAGGCCAGGTCCGGATATGCTTGCACGAGAGTGCGCGGCAAAAACCCACCGATCTTCTGTCCCATCTGGTCCTTCAGCATCAGAGCGTTGGCTACGGCCTGCCCCCGGGCGTGATTGTTGAACAGCACGTGAATTTTAGTATTCGGAGCTTGAGTTGCCAAGCGAGCGAGCCTCGCCCTCAGAGCGCTGATTTGTTGCGCGCTGTAAAAATAATCGTAACGCTCCCAAGGTTCCGCATGCCTCCACCATTTCGCCTGGTTTCTTCCATGCAGGCGCACGTAAAGAATCTCACCGGCGGGCTCGAATTCTTGTCGAATCGAATCGGAAAACTTCGGCTCATCGTCTTGGAAGCTAACAGAGACGGAAAA
>JBOHVR010000510.1:0-4380 GCA_050735755.1 Binatia bacterium | reverse complement strand
GTTTGGGTGAGGGCAAGAAGAGCTTCCGTTCCAGCAGGTCGCAGTGGTCGCACCCGGTTGGGTGGGCGATGACGCATTTTTGGCCGGCTATGGGGCGGCGCAGGCCGTGCCCGGTCCGCTCTTCACCTTCGCGGCCTACTTGGGCGCGGTGATGGAACCGCCTCCTAATGGCTTGGCCGGCGCCGCCCTGGCTCTGTCGATCATCTTCCTGCCCGGCATTTTGCTGCACCTCGGCACACTGCCGTTCTGGGAGAGCTTCCGCCGGCGCACAGGAACGCAAGCCGTCATGCGGGGCATCAACGCCGGCGTCGTCGGGCTGCTGGGCGCGGCGCTATATTCGCCCATCTGGACGAGTTCGGTCCGCGGACCGTCAGACTTTGCCGTAGTGCTGGTCGGATTCATCCTGCTCATGGCGTGGAAAGCGCCACCGGTTGTTGTCGTTGCCGTGAGCGCGCTGGGAGGAGCCGCCTTTGCACTGCTCTAGATTCCCGCGAAAAAGGACGACAAGCCTGCGGTGGTTCTCGTCCGCGTCGGCCTTTGTCGAGGTGGAAGAAAAAAAGCCAAAAAAAGCCTTACTTGATTTGTGCGTGAACCCTATGCACAACAGTTCGCGACCTAAAAAGGAAGCGATCTACCCAATACGTCAGCGTCGTTAGAGTCGAGACGGCGCAGAGCCGTATGAACTATTCGACTCTAGAGGAGGAAAATCTTGCCTGTGATCCCGGTAGCAGGAAGTCACCTTGGCCAATACATGATAATAGCGACGCCGAGCAAAGTCACGGCGCCGCCAAGCAAATCGAACGAGTCTGGTTTGTTCCCATCCACGACCCAACCCCACAGAAGAGACAAGACAATAAAGAACCCACCGTATGTCGCATAGACGCGCCCGAAGTGCGCCGGCTGGAAGGTCGGGATGACGCCATAAAGAAAGAGAATCGTCCCTCCCAATAATCCCCATGGCCAGGGCTTAGCTTCCTTAAGCCACTGCCACACTAGCCATCCTCCGGCAATTTCGAAAAAGCCGGCCAACAAGAATAGGCCAAGCGAAATAGTGATCGTCGACGCTGACATCTACCCTCCCAGATTTCTGCGCATTCAGTCTCGCTCAAACCGAAACAGTAAGGTACGAGTCCCTTAGTTGCAAGATAACGGGGTGACGATAGCGCCAACGACTGTCAGCAGTTTATTTTAAAAGCTTCTCTATTTTTTCACGCAAAGCCTTTTCGCTCTGGGGTCCGGTCCTTCGGTCGGAGATTTCTCCTTCTTTAGAAATCACGACGGTAAACGGAGTGCCGACAAATTTGTAAGCGTCAGCGATTTTCATTCCATCATCGAGACCGACAGGAAAACTTAGACCATAGGTTTTGACAAATTTCCGAACCTCGGATTCTTTATCCTTAACAAAAATACCCACAAACTGAACGCCTTTGTCCTTGAACTTCAGATAAACTTTTTCCACGGCAGGAGCCTCCTGCCGGCACTCCGGTCACCAGGAAGCGACAAACTTCAAAACCGTGACTTTTCCCCGTAGCTCCGAAGATTTGAGATCTCCGCCATTCAAGAGTTTCAGCGTGAAGGAAGGAGCCTTGTCGTTTTTAGCCTGCGCCAGTGCCGTTCTATCGGTAAAATGAAGCGTGAAAAAACCGAGCGTCAAGATTAAACACATCGGTAACACTTTTATTCCGCTCATATTTCCCTCCTGGTTATCAGATAGACAACGTTCGCAGGTCAAGACAGTTCCCTGCTTTCAGGCTGCGGAGCCATTTTCAAACTTTCAATTTGATGAAAAATTCCGAAGAAGTGTCGCTTTGCTCGATAAATCTTCAAACCCGTCTGACGTACGAGCTTAAGGGGCTCTCGATTCCAATGACAGCCAAGCGGCTTTGCAAACTGATTTGCGTGGCGGTCCTGCCACTGCCCAAGCCACTCGCGATCGCTCCGGCCATGCTCTAAAAGCAGGACCTTACCATCGATTCGGCAAACTCGCGCCATCTCCCGAAGCGCAGCCACAGGATTCGGAAAAGTGCACATGCTAAGGGAGGAGAGGACCGTGTCAAAGTTGTTATCCGAAAACGGCAGAGCCGCTGCGTCAGCTACCAAAAATGTAGGATTGAGCTGCAATCTGGACGCCCGCCTTTGGGCGATGGCCAACATTTGCCTGCTGATATCCACGCCAATGATTCGGCAGCCCTTCGAATAGTAGGGGAGGTTCTTTCCCGTTCCGACCGCGACTTCGAGAACTTTCCCGCTCGCCTGCTGCAGTATCTGTTGCCGCAAGCTGCTTAGCCCAAGCAGATCCGGGATGCCCTCGACGCAGTCGAACCAATGGGCAAATCGATCATATTTCTCGGCTATGTCTCGTGAGGCAAACGCAACAGCCATTCAAATCCCTGTAACCCGAGACTTTCCTCTCCGCTTCCTTCGTGTTCATCTCTATTTTTTATCTTTCATCATCATCCGCATCATGAGATACATACCGATCGGACAGGCGAGCAGCGCCGCAACGCTTAAAAACCTGCTTGCCAGCGCGCCTAGCGACATTCCAAAAAGTGCAACCGCGGCGACGAGGATGAGAGGTGTCGCGCAGCATATCGTCATGGCAAGACCGCCCTTGAGCCAACCCTTGCCGTGCATTTGGCAGGCGGTCTGAGCGTCTTTAGATTCCATTGCAGCCGCAGATGAATTCTCCGCGGTCTCTTTGGTCCCGGTAACGATCTGATCTGACATAAATGTCCTCTGTGTGCGATGTTATTGTAATCAAGACGTGTGCCGTTGAGTCACACAATAAGTATCAAAAACAATTCTCCTCTCCTGACTCCAGAGTCATCTCCCCCATCATATCCTTCATCATGTCGCGCATATTTCGATCCATCATGCCGCCACCTCTGCCCATCATTCCTCTGCCGCCCATCATCCCTGCCATCGCAGCTCTCATATCGATCATCATTCCCTGCGTTTCCTCGCCGACGAGACCCATCATCTGTCGCGGCCGTTCTCTAGTGGCGATTGAGAGGATGTAAGAAACTACACTCCAACGCTCTTCCGGCGTGAGAACGTTCGCATAGGATGGCATCGGAGTGCCATTTAGGCCTGTGCTAACCGTGCGATAGAGATCCTGCGGGTTTGGACCCGACTTGAAAGGCTTCAATGTTAAATCCGTCGCTGAGATGGGCTCACCCCAATCGTCCTTGAAACCGCTCGCCGAAGAGGCTTGCGCTCGGCCATCGGGACCATGGCATTGAGCACAGCCGGCGTCCGTATAGATCCTTTTCCCGAGCGCAATGAGCTCGGCATCGGGAGAAGGCTGAGCCGGAATAGAAATGGGCTCGGGAGTTTTCTCGGATTTAAATCGCGGTGAGAATGTCTTTAGATATTCAGCCACAGCCCATCTCTGCTTCTCCGAAAGGTGAAGCTGTGCGAGCATGCTCGTGCTCCTAACGCCGCGAGAAATGGTCCGGAATATATCCTGATCCAGAGGAAGAGAACCGGAAGGCGTGGAACGAAATTTGTAAATGCCTCCGGTAAAGTCTCTCGGTTTGGTTTTTAGTCTAGTTGCCTCCGGTCCCTTGCCGTTTCCCCTTTCACCATGACAAGCGGCGCAGTTCTCTAAATAGATTCTCTCTCCCGTTTGCGCAGCTGCCTCTGCCCGTTCAGTCTGGCTATGGTAAAACAGGTAGGCAGAGAAGCCTCCCAGCAACAGAGCAAGTGAAAAAACAAAAAGCGGTCGTTTCATTCCATTTTGCTCGGGATCACTCGATCTCTCTTTTCACTCGTTCAAACTCTTCCTTATTAATCTCGCCTTTTGCGTAACGCCTCTTGAGGATATCCAAGGCGCTTTCTTCGCGTCCGGTCATGCCCTCAGGTCTTTGACCCCACACCCATTTCACATAGGCGACAGCTAAAACAAACAGAAAGAGAATGAGCAAACCCAAAAGAAAACTAAAAAAGCCCCACACCATCATTCCCATACCATCCATCATCGCGATGCACTCCGTTACGACTCTTGCGCAAGTAATTTCCGAAACAGCTGAAGCGCTTCGTCGCTATACCAGTCCTTAGAACCTATAGCCCTTGCTGCTATTTCGCCGTGCTTGTTAATAATGACACTCACGGGAAGAGCCCAGGCCTGATAGAGCTCAGAAATTTTCCCGTTACGATCCAGGAGCGCCGTAAATGTGAGATGGTGCTTCGTAAAAAACTCTCTCACCCGTTCCGGGCCCTCCTGAAAATTGACAGCTAAAATTACTAACCCATCTTTTTCGAGGTCCTGATGAAGTTTCTCCATCGCCGGCATTTCCTCGATGCAAGGCGGGCACCAGGTCGCCCAGAAATTAAGAAAAACAACTTTCCCTCTCAGATCCCTTAGCCTCACTCTATTGC
>JBOHVR010000509.1:0-4609 GCA_050735755.1 Binatia bacterium | reverse complement strand
TCGTTGCCAATCCTGAAGCGGCAGCGTGTTTAAGTCTTCCAGAGCGCTGCTCTCATATAGCGTCGCTCCCTCTGCGTCGACAAAGCGCAGGTAAGAGCTCGCAACTTGATAAGCATCAGCCATATTTTTTGTTTTGAGCGAGTCTAACTGTGCCAAGGAATCTCGACAAGCCCTCCCTTTCGTCATTACCGCGAAAGCGGTAATCCAGTTTTCCTTGTCTTTCCTGGATTCCGGCTCTCGAGGACTCGGCCGGAATGGCGGCTTTTTAATACGAATTTCCGGCGACACCACACTAGGTGCGGCGACGTTGAAAGATACGAGCCAAAGCCGAGGCGTCGGATAGTCTTTCGAGTTGGTTCACTGCGTCAGACAACTTTGCGAGTTTGTCTCGTGAGAGAAGGCGGCGCGTCAATTTTTTGGCCTTACTCGCGAGCTCGTTGCGGCTTAGCGGGTTACGGGGCGTGCCTTTGAAGTGAACGACGAGCAAGCTGTACGCGCGTCCATCTTTTAGGCTTACGCGCAGTCTTGCTGCCCGGTCCCATCCGTTTTTCTCGATCTCTTCATCTACTTTGAGCTCGATCCGGCGAGCCATCGACGCAACTCTTTTCTCCCTCAGCACTTTGTCCGAAAAAGACTCCGGGTCCGCCGGATCGTAAAAGAGACTCAGGGCCACGCAGAATGGAATGCTGTACTGAGCCGTCATCAGATCGCTCGGAGACAAAAGATTGTGGTGCGTGACCAGTTTCTCGATTCCGGCAACAGTTATTTTCTCGATTTGCGCAGGCGCGAACCCATGGGTTTGTTTTAGTGTTTGCAAAGCCTCAATCGGCGCGTGGGCGTTGATGTGGCAGGCGAAACGTTTAATGCAAATATTGAGCGTTTCAAATTCCTGACCGAGTCGGTGGGTCAGGTAAGAGAGGTCCGGCGCACTGGAAAATGCCCGGCAAAAACCGAACTTGCCTTCGAGGACGGTTGCGGGTCCGGCAAATCCGCGATCGGCAAGTAAGGCCGCGGCAATTCCTCCCTCTGCGGCTTTCCCCAAATGGAGCCGCTTGATCATCGCGCCCTCTTGGGAACGCGAGAATTCGAGCAGTCCGCCGGAATACGACCCGGCAATGCCCAGGGCGTTTACCATCTCGCGCTCGTTGAGATTGAGGAGCCGCCCGGCGGCGACGGCGGCGCCAAAAGTTCCCGTCAACGCGGGCGCGTGAAAGCCGCGCTTCTCAAGCGAATTGCCTGCCGCTACTCCGATGCGACTCACGACCTCGCAGCCGGCCACAAAGGCAGTTAGGAGCTTCTTGCCGTCGGCTTTTGTTGCTTCGCCTACCGCCAGCGCGGGGATGAAAACGGTTGCTCCCGGATGCACGCCTGCTCCCGGCTGCCGCACATTATCCAGTTCAAAAGCGTGCGCCATCGTGCCGTTTGCGAGCGCAGCATGGGAAGGCGGCGCTTTCCAACGCTCCCCGAACACCGTGGAGCTACCCGTGCCACCCAGGCCGCGAACATAGTTCGCGACGCTTCGGCACCAGGGCTTGGTCGAGCCGTAAAGCGAAACGACCAATGTGTCCAGGATGCAGTCTTTAGCCCGGGAAATGACGTCGCCGGGAATATCGCGGAATTTCAGCCCGACAGCGTAGCGAGCGAGAATCTGTGTCGCGCCGTTTTTCACTTAAAGAACAACCATCCTTGAACTCTATTTGCTAGCGAAACATGATCACTCGGAAAATAACACCGGAGAACGCTATAGTAAAACGCGAGAGTCCTCTTTATTATAAAGCCTTCAAACGCCATGGTAGCTTTGTCTCGTTAACAAATTGATGCGCATCAGACAAAGGAGCCAGACACATGAAAGTCCTGACACCCACCGCCGCGAAAAAAGGTCAGTCGCTTCCAATCGCCTCTCGTATGGATAACCTGGAGGGAAAGATCTGGGGTTTCGTGGACACCAGCAAAGTGAATGCCGACCTGTTTATCGAGAATCTCAAGGCGGAGATCGGCAAGCTATATCGCCCCAAAGATTTTGTCGTCGTCAGAAAGGCAGCGCCGGGGTTTCCTCTGACAGGCGACCAAATCGAACGCTTGGAAAAGTGCGGCTGCGTCATTCTCTGTTTCGGTGATTGAGGGACTTCTGTGTCCTGGAGTGTCCAGGACGCCAGATCGCTTGAGCAGCGGGGAATCCCTACCGTAACTGTATGCAGCGCTCCGTTCTTAAAATTGGGGAAGGCTCAAGCAGAGTCCGGTAACATGCCTTCGATCCCCTTTGTAAAAGTGCTTCATCCCATGGCGACCGCTTCCAGCGACGTAGTGGCGCAGCAGGTAAACGAGGCCATTTCTCAGATCAGCGAAGCGCTAGTTAGTCCCGCTTCTGAAAGACAAACTGAAATCCAGCAGAGCGGTGAAGAACAGTGGATCGAGATCAGCGGAGGGGTAGAGGAGGTCAATGAGCTGTTTCACGAGCGGGGATGGACCGACGGTTTGCCGGTTATTCCGCCGACGGAAAAGAATGTCAGCGCCATGCTCTCCGTTTCCGCTGGTCCCGCCGACAGGGAACTCGGTAACCTGCCGCCTTCCGGAAATCCGGTCACTACGAGCAAGGTGGCGATCAACGCGGTGATGGCTGGTTGCGCGCCCGCTTTTTTCCCCGTGGTAATGGCGGCAGTCGAAGGACTGCTGGATGAAGATCTCGCGCTCTACAGCATGCAAACCGCCACGAACGCGACCACGCCGCTTGTCATCGTCAACGGTCCCATGACTCGGGCTCTCTGTTTGAATTCGAGCGGAAACGTGTTCGGATCGGGGAACCGCGCCAACGCAACGATCGGGCGAGCCGTCCGCCTGGTGCTTTTCAACATCGGCGGCGAGATTCCCGGCGTCAGCGATCCTTCCACTCATGGCCAACCTGGAAAATATAGTTTCTGTATCGCGGAGGCGGAAGAGGAGAGTCCTTGGGAGCCGTTGAGCGTGGAGCACGGTTACTCGAAGGAGCAGAGTACCGTTACGCTGATCGGCGCCGGAGGGCCGCAGAATATCTTTACTTACGGCTGCCGCAATGGCCAAGAAATTCTCGTGACTTTTGTCGGCGCGCTCTGCGGGTTGGGGCACAACAATATTATCTTTCCGACGGGGCCGCTTTTTGTCTTGGGCCCGGAGCATGCGGAGATAATTGCCCGAGATGGTTTTAGCAAAAGCGACGTGAAGCAATTTTTATTCGCCAACGCCCGGATTCCGCTCTCACGTTTTTCGGAGGGAACCAGGCGGGGAATCCGCGAACGGCGCTCGCGCTGGTTCGAAGTTGTCGGGGACGCAGAACACATCGGCATCGCGGACCGTCCGGAAGACATCGTCATCGTTGTCGCCGGTGGTCCGGGAATTCACTCGCAATTTTTACCGACTGCGTTCAGCAAGAAGGCGGTGACGAAGTTGATCAGAGAGAAAATCTAATCAAGCGTGGGTGACCCCGCGGCTCTGATCGGGCCGTACAGTTTGCCATTGCGTGAGTGATTTAATGGCTACGGGTTAATTTCCCTCAGCTTGCCGCGCCAATGGCGATTTCAAGTCTTCTCAGCTCCGTCATTCCCGCATGCGTTTAGTTAGCGGGAATCCATGCGGAACTCGGACTGGACCCCCGATAAAAACATTCGGGGTGACAACTTTGGAGAGCGTCGAGGGAGGGGAGGTTATTGGGACAGTTCACGCATCAGCGGGCGAATGCTTTGGGCGCTTTCCAATTCGCGAATCTGCTTTTTCAGGCGGCGAGTCTTCTCTTCTCCCCACTTCGGAGTAACTAGTCCGGTGAATTTGGCATCGAGTTCGTCGCCTGTCATCGTCTCGAGCCAGACCTCCCTTTGCAAGACCTGTCCTCGTTTCGTGCGCACGGTGACGATCGCATGGCGCCCGTGCGCCAGATCTTGCCAGTCTTCGCGCCCGACAAACCGGATACGCTGGCGCATCTGCTGGACGGCAGGCGCCTGCACGGCGGTCCCGTCGTGAAGCGTGAAGAAGTCTAAGGTGCCGTTCACGGCCGCGATCGCGCACACGGCCTGTCCCGAAATGGAAGCGTGGCGGGTCGTTGGTATGCGATGGACGCTGCGTTTCGGCATCTGAATCTCGATTTCATGGATCGCGTCGGCTTGGATTCGATTTTCCTTTAGCAGCGCAAACAATCCTTGCAGGTAGGTCTGGTTCGGACTCCCTACAGGATACCGCTTGTGCATGACATCGGTGACCGCGTAGTAGCGACCCAAATCGTTGATCAGTTCGCCGGATACACCAGGGGTTCCGAGAAAAGCGTCGAAAAAACTAAACTGGCCATCTAGAATGTCAGGGGTGACATAACAGCCCTTTCGAGCCAGCAGGGCGGCCGTCACTCCGTTTCGATTGGCTGCGGCAACCTGGAACGTTTTCCCCATGTGGCCCGGATCTTTGGTCATGTTGTCCGGCCCTGCCGCCTGGTAGGCGGCAAGGCCCAACGACGTCTGGATGGCGCGCGGCTCCAAACCCAAAAGCAGCGCAGCAGTCGCCGCGGAACTAAGCGCTCCGGCGACAGCAGTATGGTAAAACCGCCGCGCGACATAGTCACGCTCCCGGTAAAGGATCGTCATCAGACGCC
>JBOHVR010000508.1:0-9711 GCA_050735755.1 Binatia bacterium | reverse complement strand
CGTGTAGGGCGCGGAGAGGGCTCCGGGCATGGCAAGACCTCGTGTCGAGGCCACAAGGGAACCGGCGCGCGCGCCGGTGGCGGAACCCGCCCCGGTTTCGAGGGTGGTCAGATGCCTTTGATGAGACGGCTTCCCAAGCGGGGATTTCACAAGCCGTTCGCTCGAGATCACGCCTGGGTCAACATCGGGCAGCTGGAAATCTTTGACGCTGGCGCGGAAGTTACGCCCGAAATCATGGTCCAACACGGCTTGGTAAAAAAGAAAAATGATCGGGTCAAAATTTTGGCAGACGGAGTTCTGACCAGGTCTTTGACAGTTAAAGCGCACAGTTTTTCGGCTAAGGCGAGAGAAAAGATAACCTCCCTTGGCGGTAAAGCGGAGGTCATCCCCCATGCTTGAGGGGTTTCAGAACGCGACCCGAATCCCCGAGCTGAGGCGCAGGCTTTTCTTTACCTTTGCGATGCTGGCTGTGTATCGCATTGGAGTGGCCATTCCGACGCCCGGAATCGACCGGCAGGCACTGGCCGCGTTTTTCGACCGGGTTAAGGATACGATCTTTGGCCTGTTCAATCTTTTCTCGGGGGGAGCGCTGGAGCAGTTTTCTGTCTTCTCGCTGGGGATCATGCCCTACATCAGCGCTTCGATCATTCTCCAGCTTCTCACTGTGGTGTTCCCTTATTTGGAACGACTGTCCAAAGAGGGCGAGGTCGGCCGCAGAAAGATCACTCAGTATACCCGCTACGGAACGATTGTGCTATCAGTCATTCAGGGTTTGATGATCGCCTACGGTCTGGAGCGAACGCAAGGACCCGGCGGTGGCTCTGTCGTTATGGACCCGGGATGGCAATTTCGCATCATGACGGTCCTGACGCTCACGTCTGGAACAGCCTTTATCATGTGGTTAGGAGAGCAGATCACGGAGAGAGGGATCGGAAACGGGATATCGCTGATCATCTTCTCGGGAATCGTCGCGCGCGCCCCATCGGCCGTTACTGAAACGTACCAATTTGTTCAGGAAGGCGAACTGAGTATTTTGGTAGTTTTGTTTATCGCGGCTCTGATCGTGGTGACTGTGGGCGCGATCATCTTCATGGAGCGAGGGCAAAGACGGATTCCGGTGCAGTATGCCAAGAGGGTGGTAGGACGAAAGCTCTATGGGGGACAGAGCAGCCATTTGCCATTGAAGATCAACACTTCGGGTGTCATTCCGCCCATCTTTGCGTCTTCGGTGCTGATTTTTCCCGCCACCGCGGCGCAGTTCCTGCCTCACCCGTGGGTGCAAAGCATGGCAGCTTATTTAGCTCCGGGGCAGTGGTTGCATGATGTAGTTTACGTCGGGTTGATCATTTTTTTCTGTTACTTCTACACGGCGGTAGTATTCAATCCGGTCGACGTCGCGGAGAACATGAAGAAGTTTGGCGGGTATATTCCGGGGATCCGTCCCGGCCAGAGAACGGCGGAATTTATCGATCGGGTTTTGTCGCGCATCACACTAGGCGGCGCGATTTACCTCTCGGCAGTAGCATTGCTGCCGACGATTCTCATCGGGCAGTTCAATCTCCCGTTCTTTTTCGGCGGCACGGCGCTTTTGATCGTTGTGGGTGTGGCTTTGGATACTATAGCTCAGATTGAAACTCACATGATCACCCGCAATTACGAGGGGTTTATGAAGCGAGGTCGGCTCCGTGGCAGACGAGGGTGAGGCTTCTCACAGGGGATCTTCTGGTGCGCATTGTACTGTTGGGAGCTCCAGGGGCTGGCAAAGGGACTCACGCGAAATACCTTGAGAATCATTATGGTTTTCCCCAAGTCTCGACGGGTGATCTCCTGCGACAAGCCACACGCGAGCAGACCCCTTTAGGTCAAAAAGCTCTGAGCTACATGTCTAAGGGCGAGCTGGTACCGGACGCGCTGATGTTGGACTTGGTCCGCGAGCGCTTGACGGAAGAGAACTGCCGAGGAGGGTTTGTGCTGGATGGATTTCCCCGGACCATCGGCCAGGCCGAGGGTTTGCAGCAGTTGCTGGATGACTTGGCGTGCAAGCTTGATCGAGTGCTGCTGATTGCGGTTCCGCGGTCGTTGATCGTTGAAAGATTGTCGGGACGACGGAACTGCAAGCTTTGCGGCAGCCTTTATCACGCGAGCCTGATGCCGCCTCGCAGGGAGGGTGTCTGTGATCGTTGCGGGGGCGGGCTCTATCAACGCGATGACGACAAGGAGGAAATGATTTCGGCCCGGTTGGACGTATACGAAAGAGCAACAGCGCCCCTGATCGAACACTATCGCAAGAAGGGAATGCTTGCAGAAGTTGACGGGGTGGGAAAAGTGGAGGATGTGAGGGCGCGCGTCGTTCAGGCGCTGGGATTAAAGGGAGATGATTTTTCTTAAATCTCAGCGTGAAATCGAGCTGATGCGGCGGGCGAACGTGATCGTGGCGGAGATCCTGACGGAGTTAAGGGAGAAGGTTGCTCCTGGAGTGACCACTTTGGAATTGGATGCTCTCTCTGAAGAGCTCACTTATCGGAAAAAGGCACGGCCCGCATTCAAAGGCTATGTGGTTGCTGGGCGTGTCTATTCCTATACCTTGTGCGCTTCAGTCAATGAGGAGGTGGTTCACGGAATTCCCTCAAAGCGCGCGCTTAAATCCGGAGATATCATTGGGCTTGACTTTGGCGTTGTGTATGAGGGTTTCTATGGGGACGCGGCGATCACCGTAGGGATAGGTTTGGTGAGCCCAGAAGCCGAACGCCTGATGCAAGTCACGGAAAACTCCTTGTACCGCGGTATCGAGGAAATGCAAGATGGCCGGCGACTGGGTGAGATTTCCGCGGCGATTCAAAAGGTTGCGGAGACGGCCGGTTTTGCTGTCGTGCGCGAATTTGTGGGCCATGGCATTGGAAAGAGCCTGCACGAGGAGCCTCCCGTTCCTAATTATGGTGAGCCGCACCTGGGACCGAGGCTGCGCGAAGGAATGGTTCTGGCCATCGAGCCGATGGTTACCGCAGGTAGACCTGAGGTCGAAATTACAGAGGACGGTTGGACCGCGGTTACGCGTGACCGGAGTTTGGCGGCCCATTTCGAGCATTCGGTCGCCGTCACCAAGAAAGGGCCCTACATCTTGAGCAAACTCTAATGCCGGAGGCATGCGCAAGAAGTTTTTCGTGATTTGAATCAGCGACTGAAGTCGCGGAGCGGTTGGATATGCCGAAGGAAGGCGCGATTGAAGTAACTGGGACCGTATTGGAAACTCTACCCAATGCGATGTTCCGTGTTGAACTGGATAACGGGCACCGGGTCCTGGCTCATATCTCGGGAAAAATGCGGATGCATTACATCAAGATTCTTCCTGGCGATAAAGTGCGGGTCGAGCTTTCGCCCTACGATTTAGCGCGGGGCCGTATCACCTATCGAGAGAAATAAACCAAGAGGGATCAGGCGGTGAAGGTCAGAGCATCGGTCAAAAAAATTTGCAGCAAGTGCAAGGTCATCCGGCGCAAGGGCGTCGTACGCGTGTTGTGTGTTAACCAGCGTCACAAGCAGAGGCAAGGGTGAAACAGAATGCAGGTGAAAGGTGAGAGTTAAGGCAAGGGAGAAGAAGGATAAACTATGGCACGAATAGCCGGAGTGGATCTGCCCAAAAACAAGCGGATGGAGGTCGCCTTGACCTATATCTACGGCATCGGTAGGACGGCATCGAAAAACATCCTGCAGCTTGCGGGCGTTTCGTTCGACACCAATAGCGACAAGCTTTCAGACGACGAAGTGGTTAAGATCCGCCAAATCTTAGATCAGGGCTACAAGGTGGAGGGTGACCTCAGAAGAGATGTGGCGGGCAATATCAAACGCCATATCGATATGAGCTCATATCGAGGACTCAGACACCGCAAGGGATTGCCCGTCCACGGGCAGAGAACCCATACCAATGCACGCACACGCAAGGGTCCGCGAAAAACCGTGGCCGGAAAGAAGGTAGCGCCTTCGAAGCGATGATTAGCAAGAAGGCAGATTCGAAGTCGGAAGAAAAGTATCCCATAGGAATGCTTGCTGACTTCTCACAATGAAATTCTTGAGGAGTAATTTATGGCCAAAGAGGAACAAAGACAGCAACCCAAGGGCACAGAAGAAAAACCTTCCGACAAACCGGCAAGAAAAAAGAGAGGCCGGAAAAATATCTCGGAAGGGGTCGCGCGGATTCATTCTACTTTCAACAACACGATCATCACTATCACCGACTACCAGGGAAACGTGATTGCCTGGTCGAGCGCAGGGTCGATGGGTTTCAAAGGGTCACGCAAAGGAACTCCTTTTGCGGGTCAACAAGCGGCCGAAAGCGCGGCGCGGAAGGCCATGGAGCATGGCGTACGCTCGGTACAGGTTTTTGTTAAAGGACCCGGGCCCGGAAGGGAATCGGCTTTGAGATCTCTTCAAGCCGCTGGTTTTCATATCAGCTTGATCAAGGACGTAACTCCCATTCCTCACAATGGCTGCCGTCCGCCCAAGCGCAGAAGAGTTTAACAGGAGGTCGCATTGGCTAGGTACACCGGACCGGTTTGTCGGCTATGCCGACGGGAGAACATGAAACTGTTTCTGAAGGGGGAGCGTTGCTATACGGATAAGTGCGCTATTGAGCGTCGGAATTATCCTCCGGGCCAACATGGGCAGGCGCGGCCAAAGTTTTCTGAGTACAGCGTCCAGTTGCGCGAGAAGCAAAAGGTCAAGCGCATGTATGGCCTGCTGGAAAATCAATTCCGGCGCACCTTCACCCGGGCGGAGAAAGCGAAGGGGATTACTGGGGAGGCGCTCTTGGTTTTGCTCGAACGGCGGTTGGACAATGTCGCTTACCGTTTGGGCTTTGCGCGCTCGCGCGCAGAATCGCGTATGTTGATCGGGCAGGGGCACATCTTAGTCAATGACAAACGGGTTACGATTCCGTCCTATACGGTGCGACCGGGCGACCTGGTTTCCGTGGGTCGCCAAAGCCAGCAACTCGGCACAGTGGTCTCTGCCGTGGAAGAGGCCCAGAGGCGCGGAATGCCCGACTGGGTCGAGATTGATCGAGAGAATTTCATGGGCAAGATAAAGGCGCTGCCGACACGCGCGGATATCACGACGAACATTAATGAGAAACTCATCGTGGAGCTGTACTCAAAGTAATCCCTTGGAGAGGACTTGTGGGAGAAACTATGCACAAAAATTGGACGGATCTGATCAAGCCCAAAAGGCTCGAAGTTGACGAGAAGAGCCTGACCGCCCATTACGGAAAGTTTTCCTGCGAACCCCTGGAGAGAGGATTCGGTCTGACAGTTGGCAACTCTTTGCGCAGAACCCTGCTCTCCTCTCTAATGGGAGCGGCGATCACATCTGTGCGCTTAAAGGGAGTGTTGCATGAATTTTCGACGTTGCCAGGGGTAACCGAGGATGTGACCGATATTCTCCTCAATCTCAAGGAGGTCCGGCTCAGGCTGCACAATGCCGAACATGAGACTCTGAAAATCGAGGTCAAAGGCCCCAAAAGCGTCGAGGCGCGGGATATTCTCGCAAGCGCCAGTGTGGAAGTCCTCAATCCCGAACAGCACATCGCGACCTTGTCTCGGGAGGGGGAACTGATGATGGAGATGGTTGCCAAAATGGGGCGCGGATATGTTCCGGCGGAGCGCAACAAAGAGGAAGAGCAGCCGGTAGACACGGTGTTTCTCGATGCGGTTTTTTCCCCGGTTCGTAAGGTCAATGTGCAGGTGACCAACGCCCGCGTCGGTCAGCGCACGGATTACGACCGTTTGGCTTTGGAAGTATGGACCGACGGGAGCGTCAAGCCAGAAGATGCGGTCGCCTACGCGGCGAAGATCTTGCAAGACCAGTTAGACATCTTTATCAACTTCAGCGAGGAGCCGCAGAAGGCGGACCTGCAGCAGGACTCGGCCAAACCTCTTCTGAACGAGAACCTGTTTCGCAGCGTGGACGAGCTGGAATTTTCGGTACGCTCCCAGAACTGCCTCCAGAATGCCGATATCAAGTACATCGGCGAACTGGTGCAGAAGTCTGAGCAAGAGATGTTGCGGACGAAGAACTTCGGCCGTAAATCGCTAAACGAGATCAAAGAGATCCTGCGCGAAATGGGATTGGAGCTGGGCATGAAAATCGACCATTTTCCTTCGCGCGAAGAACTCGAAAGCCGCAGGCGGGCGCGGGAAAAAGAGACTACGTGAGAATGCAGGCTTACGGCCTGTTCGATCGTCCCACTGAGGAACATCATGCGTCATCTTAAAGCAGGCAAAAAATTGAACCGGAGCGCTTCGCACAGGGTGGCTTTGATGCGCAATCTAGTTACGGCGCTGCTACGGAATGAGCGGATTCAAACCACCGACGCGAAAGCGAAAGAGCTGCGCGGCTGGGCTGACCGTCTTATCACTCTAGGAAAAGAAGGAAGCCTGCATGCCCGCCGGCAGGCATCGAGCGTCATTCTCGACCGGGCGGTTGTGCGCAAGCTCTTCGAAACGATTGCGCCTCGGTTTCAGGGTCGCTCCGGTGGCTACACTCGGGCCGTCAAGATTGGCTGGCGTCGGGGAGATCATGCTCCCGTTTCCGTGATCGAGTTGATTGACGGACCCGGTGAAGCCGAAAGTTCGAGTCCTAGGCGCAGGCGGAGGTCAGTTTCTAGAGCCGCACGCAAAGCCGAGGACAAGGGCGCGCCGGTGCCTGCTTAGCTCTGCTTGCTCCGCGATACTTTTCCTCTTATCTAGCCGTTCAATTGAGCCTCCTGTGTCTTTCCAATGCCGCATGAGCGGGTCTTAGAGCTTGCTACCCTGTCGAGCCGACGCGCCTGTTTCTTACCCGCGAGATAAGTGCTAAAGTCTAACGGCTTTCGAGGCGCTCGTGAGTACCGATGTTCACTCTGCTCGCGATGGCGTGGCGCCGCGCTCGCGCGTCATCCAAAAAAATCGCCGCACTGAGTTCTCGCCCCGGGGCTTATCTATATGCTTTGGCAGCCAGCCGTCCAATAAGCGATATCCTAAACTCTCCGCACTCGGCGCCCGCAAGAAAGTTTGCCAGGTGAGCGCGATCGTGGGCCGTCTCGAGTGTACAGGTAGAACGCTGAAGTCCGTGGCGGCGGCCAATATCATTTTCTTTCTTCCCGTCCTCCTGCTGGCGCTTTTCTTACCGGCTCCGATCGCCGGACAGCAACCCGTGGCGCGGTTCTTTTATGATGAAAAGGGAAACGTTACACGGCAGGAGAGAGACACCAACGGGGACGGCAAAATGGACCGTACGCTTCTCTACGATTCCGCGGGAAAAATTGGAAAGATCGAACAAGACGATAACTTCGACGGGAAAGTCGATAGCACAAGCTATTACGAAGCGGGCGAATTAAGGCGGCAGGAAATCTCTACGAAGCGTGACGCAGTCGTGGATCTCGTTTATTTTCATAACCGCAAGGGAGAAGTGGAACGCAAGGAGATTGATAGCAATCGAGACGGTAAGGCCGATATCTGGATTATGCAGGAAAACAACCAGCCCGTCCGCAGCGAAGAAGATATCAACTTCGATGGCCGTCCTGAGCGCGTGGTATTTTTTACCGCGGACAAAGTCGCCCGCATGGAGGAAGATACCGACGGCGATGGCCGGATGGAAACCTTCTCCTACTTCCGTGAGGGCGAGCTGGCGCGCAAAGATCTCTACAGCAACAAGACGGGAAAAGTCAAACTATGGGGATATTATGAAGCCGGTCAACTGGTCCGGCAAGAGGAAGATCAGAACGGAGACGGAAAAGTAGATCGGACTCTCTATTTCTCGGGGGAAGAGCTGGTTCGCATGGAGGAAGACGCGAACCATCGCGGGCACATGGATAGCGTCGAGTTGTATTCCCGGGGAAAGCTGCAAAGACGCTTGAAAGACAGCGGGGGAAATGGGAGGATAGATACTCTTTCCGTTTTTAAGGAAGGGCAGCTCGCTTACGAAGAGCGGGACTCTAACCGCGACGGGTTTTTTGATCTGCGCATGTGGTATGAAGGAGAAAATGTCACCCTTCAAGAAGCAGACACCAACAACGACCGCCAGGTCGATGTTTGGGTTTACTATGAGGACGGCAAAAAGGTGCGGCAGGAGGAAGATAACGACTCTAACGGAAAAATCAACGCCCGTTACTACTTTGCGAATGGGCAGTTAACCAAGCAAGAGCCGGTGGCGGAAATTGACCCGGGCAACATCTCTGCGCTTTTTTCCTCGGTCGAAGATGCGGTACGTGCCGCACGCAGCGACACAGGAGCAGGAAAAGCGGGAATTCTGGCTGCGCCACCGGGAGTGAGTCGCGTGAGCGAAACAAGGTAACGATGATGCGAGCGGCTCCGGCGATCCTTCTGCTGCTGTCGATTCTTGCTTGTGGTCCGGTGCCCGTGCAGGGTCCGCCCATCGCGGTTTCCTATCCAATGAATTCCCCCACGTCTGCTACGCAATCACCGAATCCACTGCCGCCAGGGATGCCAGCGATTCAGCCGACCAGCGGCCAGCGCGGCCAATACGTGTGGGACAAGATGATGGAAGGCGTCATGATGGGAGGCTCGATCGGGGGCCCCTACGGTGCCGGCGGGGGTTTGATTATCGGGCTTATCGCAGGTTTGGTGACGGCTGAATCTCACTTCGCACAGATGAACGCCCGGATTCAGACAGAACAGGCCAAAGACCGGGAGCTGGAAGCGCAAATCGAACGCGAATTAGAACGGCAAAGAGAGCTCGAAACTCAAGTGGCGAGCGTGGGGCAGGCGTCTACTGACGTAGTGAAGAAAGAATCCGGTTCTCCCCAGCAGGGATCTCAATCCTTGCAGAGTCCCCGACCAAGCCGTGAAGAGCCGTCGGCCACCCCGGGCCCTCTTGCATCTCTGGGAAACAAAGATAACCCGCCTCTGAGTTCCAATACGCCGTTTCGCAACGTCGAAGTTCGAGACATGAACAAAGATGGGATTCCGGACCTATGGATTTACTATAACCCCGCCAAACCTGGAGAGATTATTCGTCAAGAGGAAGACACGAATAGCGACGGGAGGGTCGATACGTGGACTAGTTTTAGAGATGGCAAGGTGGCGCGCCGCGAAGCGGATACGAACGGTGATGTAACTCCCGATGTTTTCTTCGCCTATGAGAAAGATATGATTGTCCGTGAAGAGCGCGATGAATATGGCGAAGGAAGGCCGAGCTACCGCGCTTTTTATCAAAACGCCAGAATCGGTAGAGTTGAGCGAGACACTGATAGGGACGGCAGAGTCGACCAGTGGATCTATTACGATACCGCATCGGCCAACGACCTCGTTCTAAGGGAAGAAACGGATCTGAATGCCGACGGAGCGATTGATTTGTGGTCGTACTATGAAGGCGGGCGGCTTGTGCGCCGGGATGTGAGCGCGACGGGATTGGAAATTATGGCACAGCGGGAAACCGGTCTTTCTTTGGAAAACCTACCTAGCCGGATTGTTAAGGATGACAGCGGAGCGAGTAGATAACTGGCGTGATCTTGCCCTCGGCTCGATTCTGACCAGTCCGTTCTTATTGTTCTCGCTCGGTTTCCACCTGTTGATGGTTTATGCTCTGAGTCATCTTGGGTGGGTTGTTCACACGGAGAAACCTAGCCTTTCGATTCCTATCAGCCTAGTTGAATTTGGCTACGGAAACTCGCTCGACAAAAGCATCGGTCCCGGACGCGGGTCGGGAGGGCCGCAAACG
>JBOHVR010000507.1:0-7369 GCA_050735755.1 Binatia bacterium | reverse complement strand
GGGTCGGAGAGATAGAAGCCATAAGAAGTCAGAGCATTTCGGGAACACAAAAAAGGTTCTACACTTTACGGATTCTGGACAGCGACATGAAGATCATGATCCCGGTCGATAATGTTCAATCCGTGGGGTTGAGAAAAATCATCGATAAACAAATGGTGGCCAAGGTCTATAAGGTCCTGCGGCAAAGAAAAGTTCAACTCGATCAACAAACCTGGAACCGGCGCTATCGCGAGTACACGGAGAAGATCAAAACAGGATCAGTTCTCGAGATTGCGACGGTTCTCCGTGACCTTTTCGTACTCAAAGGCGACAAGGAGCTCTCCTTTGGCGAGCGCAAAATGCTCGATACGGCGCGTAATCTTCTTGTAAAAGAGCTCTCCATCGCGCGTTCCCACTCGGAAGAAAAGATCATCGAATAGATTCAACATATCAAAATTCATTAGATTATACCTTTAATTAAGAATAAGTTGAACGGCCGAGTAATCTTCCTCGGCTTTCATTTTTCTAGACTAATCGTTCCTTTATGCGAGTCAACGCGGTAATCGTCGCGGCCGGGGAAGGGAGTAGGATGGGTAAAACGATCCCCAAGGTCTTTTTGCCCCTCCAGGACAAGCCTCTCATCATCCATACCTTGCGGGGTTTCGCTGCGGCGCGAAATGTCGAGAACGTGATACTTGTCGTCGCCGAGGCAGAAATGGCTCGGTGCGAAGCCCTCATCCGGGCGGATGAGGATTTGAGCAAACGTCATTACGTCTTGCAAACAGGGGGGCCAAGGCGACAAGACTCGGTTCGGCGAGGCTTGTCGCGACTCGACGAGGATTGTGGAGTGGTGGTCATTCATGACGGGGCACGCCCCTTGGTCCGGCCGGATCTTATTGATCAGTGCATCGAAGTTGCTTGGAAAGAGGGCGCGGTTGCGGTAGGGTTGCGCGCGCGCGATACGATCAAGATCGTTTCGGAGGACGGTCGGGTTTGCCAGACGCTACCGCGGGACCGTCTTTGGCAAATTCAGACGCCGCAAGCTTTCCGTGTGAAAGTGATACGCGCCGCTTATGAGGCGGCCGCGAGGGAAAATGTAGACGCCACGGACGACGCCACTTTGGTAGAGCGTCTCGGAGAAAGAGTTGCGGTTTTGGAAGGCGACCCGCGAAACATCAAGGTCACGTTTCCGGAAGATCTTTGGATAGCGGAAACATTCATGCAAAAAACTGCCTAACTTGACTAACTATAATAACTAGACTCCTGGATTCATTCCCGCGACTTTCCCAGGTCGGCTGCGCAAGGGTTCGTTCATGCTGCCTGTCCGGTAACCTTCGAGATCGAGGCTCACAAAGCTGAAGCCGATTTCCTTAAACTTGCGAATGACGGCTGCGCGCGTTTTCGCATCGTAGAAGCCCGACATTTCCTCACTCGCGACTTCTATCCGGACAAGGTCCTCATGAAAGCGGACGCGGAACTGTTTGAATCCCAGTTCCTTGAGGAATTGCTCACATGCCGAGATCTTGGCCAACCGCGCGGCATTGATTTCAATCCCATAAGGAAAACGTGACGAAAGGCAGGCGATGGCGGGCTTATCCCAGGAGGGGAGATCGAGTTCGCGGCTGTAACGACGGATGTCTTGCTTGGTCAGCCCGGCCTCGACCAAGGGGTGGCGAATGCCCCATTCCTTAGCCGCCTTGAGTCCTGGACGATGATCTTTGAGGTCATCCAGGTTCGTTCCGTCTACGATGACCGGCACCCCCATTTTGACAGCGGCTTCGGCGCAAATCCGATAGAGCTCGTCCTTGCAAAAGTAGCACCGATTCACGGGATTCTTAGAAAAGGCCGGGTTATCGAGCTCGTGCGAGGGGATAACAATATGTTGGCATCCGATAAGCTTTGCTAGTTCCTCGGCGGCTTCCAATTCTCCCGGCGCGGCCGTGGCGGACGCTGCGGTGACAGCAAGAGCGCGCGGCCCCAGTTCCATGTGCGCGACCTTAAGAAGAAAGGTGGAGTCAACGCCACCGGAAAAGGCTACCAAGACGCCGTCCGTGGCGTGCAGAATAGCTTCAAGCTTTTGCAACTTCATTTCCATACACGCTCCTTGAAAATGTCCGTACTCAGGTAATGCTCTCCCTTGTCGGGAAATAGGGTGACCACGACATGTCCTTTGCCCATCTCCCGGGCAACCTCAAGAGCGGCATAACACGCTGCGCCTGAAGAAATGCCGACGAAAATACCTTCCTCTAAAGCTAACTTTCTAGTGTAATGGGCCGCGTCTTCGTCACCGACGGTAAGGACCTTGTCGTACACTTGGCAATTCAAGACTGCGGGAATGAAGCCGGCTCCGATTCCCTGAATGCTATGATATCCCGGCTCTCCACCCGAAAGGACGGCGGATGCTGCAGGTTCCACGGCATAAACTTTGACGCTTTTAATCCTGTCCTTAAGAACCTCGCCGACTCCGGTAATGGTTCCGCCGGTTCCGACGCCGGCGACGAATGCATCAATCTGCTTGAATTGAGCCAGGAGCTCCATTGCCGTCGTGCGCCGGTGCATCTCCGGATTTGCGGGATTGATAAATTGTTGCGCCATGAAGTAATCGGGATGCTCCAGAACCAATTCCTCTGCTTTGCGGATCGCGCCGCCCATGCCTTTGGTGTCGGGCGTAAGAACCAATCTTGCCCCGTAGGCGGTGAGCAGACTCCGCCTCTCTTCGCTCATGGTGTCAGGCATTGTGAGAATCAAACGGTAACCCTTGACGGCTGCAACCAAGGCCAGACCAATGCCGGTATTGCCACTCGTTGGTTCGACGATTGTCGCACCGGGGTTCAATTTACCCGCGCGCTCCGCAGCTTCGATCATACTGAGACAGATGCGGTCCTTCACTGAACCCCCCGGATTAAAGGATTCGAGTTTTGCCCAGACTTCCGCATCATGGTTACCGGGAAGCCGGCGGAGTTTGACGACTGGCGTACGTCCAATTAGATCCAGGATGGATCGGGCACCGTTTGGATTTGCCACAAGCAACTCTTAAGAAAAAAGGACGGAACTTCGAGCAGGAGTAAAATTATGCTATCTTTTCGCTCCGATAAAGTCAATTCCAATAGGCGCGAGATTCTACAATGACAGGAAACACGAGAAAGATTTTGGTGCTCTTTCCGGGGGCGCTGGGAGACTTTGTCTGCTTTCTTCCTGCCCTGGAAAAGATCGCGCGTGATTGTGAAGTTGATCTCCTCGCGCGTTCAGACTATGCCGGCATTCTATCCGAAAGGATTCACGTTGAATCTTTGGAGCGGCGCGAAATTTCCCGACTTTTTTCAGAGGAAGCTGAAAGTGACGCGGCGCTGCGCATTTTTTTTTCGGTCTACGGTCGCATTTATTCGTGGATGGGAAGCCGGGAAAGAACGTTTCTTAGGTCTCTCCGCAGTGTGTCTCAGGGCGAGCTACGGTGCTTTTCATTTCAACCTGAAACGCCAATGCATGCGGTCGATTACTATCTTTCCTGTGTCGGTGGAGTTTTCGCGCCGCAGGAGTCGCGCGCGCTCTTGCGCCCATGCTCTCGGGCGGTCGTTTGGGCACGGAAATACGCCGGGGAACATGGGTTAGAGGAAAAGAAAGTTCTCATTGTAGGTCCCGGAAGCGGGGCGAAAGAGAAAAACTGGCCGGCGGCGGCTTACAGGAAAATTTCCGCCGCTTGGGAGAGGCAATCCGACGGCGTCGCGATCACTGTCCTCGGTCCAGCCGAAGAGGAGAATGCCGAAATCAGCCGAGAGTTTGAGACCGAAGGTCACGTTTTGCGTGGGCTCAACATCGGACAGGTAGCAGCCTTGCTTTGCCAAAGCCATGGGTATGTTGGCAATGACAGCGGTTTGACTCACCTGGCCGCGGCGATGGGCTTGCCGACGGTGGCTGTTTTTGGGCCTACAGATCCCACCCGTTGGGCTCCCCGCGGCGCCAGGGTAATTCTTCTATCGCGACAGATTGAATGTTCGCCGTGCGATTATGCCGCAATGAAAAATTGTCCGCACCGTCGTTGTCTGACTAGCCTGTCGACAGAGGAGGTAGCTTTGGCTCTTTCCGAGCACTTTGGGCCGGCGCGACAAGCGCACGCGCCTTGACAAGGTTATACCTTAGCATTAAACTTTTTTTGGCTTTAGCCGGCGACGAGAGGCCGATGTTTCGACGGTACCTCGCGGTGCCTAGGAGGTTTGAATGATGTCGAACTCCTTAAAGACCGCCCTTCTTCTGGGACTTTTGACGGGTATTATTCTCGGAATCGGGCAGCTATTCGGAGGCTCGCAGGGTTTGGCGATAGCATTTGTATTCGCTGTCCTGATTAACTTCGGCAGCTATTGGTTTTCAGACAAGATTGTTTTGGCGATGTATCATGCCAAGCAAGTGCAACCCAATGAGGCGCCTGAGCTTTACCAAATCGTCCAGAACCTTACGATTCGAGCGCAAATCCCCATGCCGCGCCTCTATGTCATTCCTTCTGAATCCCCGAACGCTTTTGCCACGGGCAGAAATCCCCGACATGCCGCGGTTGCGGTAACAAAGGGTATCATGAGCATCATGAGTCGCGAAGAACTTGAAGGTGTGATTGCGCATGAACTTTCCCACGTTAAGAATCGCGATATCTTGATTAGCGGCATTGCGGCAACTTTGGCTGGTGTCATCATGATGGTGGCCAACATGGCGCGCTGGGCGGCCCTTTTTGGGTTTGGCGGAGGGAACGACAGGGAGAACGAAGGAGGCGGAGGAATCCTCGGGCTTGTCTTAATGTCGATTCTAGCTCCAGTGGCTGCGATGCTGATTCAGATGGCTATCTCCCGATCACGCGAGTTTCTTGCCGACACCACCGGCGCGCGCATTTGTGGCAATCCGTTGGGTCTGGCCTCTGCGCTGGAAAAGCTGAATCGCGCGGGTCAGATAATGCCGATGGAGGCCAGAGCTGAAAGCGCTCATTTGTTTATTATGAATCCTCTGTCCGGGGGCGGACTGTTGAGCCTCTTCAGTACTCATCCGCCTATTGAAGAAAGAATTGCACGTCTTCGCGCCATGTCCTACGCGCCGGGGAGTTTTTAAGCTCGGGCGCTGGGGAGATTACAAAGCCGCTTGGGTTTCGGCCGACAGCGGCGGGTCAAAACATGACAGAAGGAGCCGGGAAGGGAGAGGAAAAGGGCTTTAAGGTCGAGGACCGTCGTCGGTTTTCCGATAGCGGCGAGCCCAAAGAAGAAAACCAGACGGCCCGCACGCAAGAGAGCCCAGTCCAGGAAGCCGGGGGTCACGAGGAATCCGGTCCGCAGCAACGAAAACAGAGCGCGCCGTTAACCGAAATCAATTTCTCAGCCTTTGTGATCAGCCTCAGCACGCAAGCCTTGATTCAGTTGGGTGAAGTTTCGAGCCCTGTCAGTGGTGAGGTCGAGCGCGATCTTGCCTTGGCTAAGCAAATGATCGACATTCTCGGAATGCTACGCGAGAAGACACGCGGCAATCTGGATCAAGGAGAAGAGAAACTGCTTGAGGATGCGCTTTACGACCTGCGTATTCGCTATGTTGAAGCCGTTAAACGGTCCTAGAGATCCGATTCGGAAAAAATGGATGGTGTAATGGACAAAGAGAAAAAGGTTGGGATGCACGCTTTGGCTGCGGTTGCGTTGGTCTCTCTTCTTGTGGGCTTGGGTGTGAGCGCCACCATCGATCGTTGGTCTACGAACGAACCGGTTCGTTTACTCGGGCAGTCCGCAGGTATAGCGCCGACCCAAGCGGCTCTCCAAGCTCAAGGTTTGCCCGACTTTGTCAGCCTGTCCAAAAAACTTAGCCCCGTGGTCGTTAATATTTCAACGACTCAGGTCAGCGAGGGCGGCGGTCAAAATTTTCCCAGTCCTTTCGGAGAGGAAGACCCATTTGGCGAGTTTTGGCGGAAATTTTTCGGTAATCCGGGGGGACCGCGTGGCCCCTTTCGTCAAAGGAGCTTAGGATCAGGGTTCATTATTGATGGAGACGGTTCAATCCTGACTAACAATCACGTAGTTGAGAACGCGGAGAAAATCGTGGTCAAGCTTTCGGATGGCCGCGAGATGGAAGCGAAACTTGTCGGTAGGGATCCCAAGACGGATCTTGCCGTGATCAAGATCGATGCCCAGGGAGACCTGTCGGTGGCAACGCTGGGAGACTCAGATTCCGTTGATGTCGGTGAGTGGGTTGTGGCAATCGGGAACCCATTTGGTTTGGACAATACGATCACGGCAGGAATCGTCAGCGCAAAGGGGAGGCATATCGGCGCGGGTCCTTATGACAACTTTATTCAAACCGACGCATCGATTAATCCCGGGAACTCAGGCGGGCCTTTGATTAATTTGCGGGGAGAGGTGGTGGGCATCAACACGGCGATTTTTAGTCGCAGCGGGACAAACATCGGAATTGGATTCGCCATACCGATCAATCTTGCTAAAGAGCTAGTGCCACAACTAAAAGTGAAAGGGAAGGTGACCCGCGGGTGGCTTGGAGTCGTGATCCAAAGGGTCACGCCCGACATCGCCGAATCTTTGGGAGTGGATAGCTCGCGCGGCGCCTTGGTTGCGAGCGTCGCCAAGGAGGGGCCCGCCGAGCGCGCCGGGGTCAAAGTGGGCGATGTTATCGTTGAATTTGATGGCAAAGAAATCAAGGATTCCAATGATTTACCAATCCTCGTCGCGCGCACGCCCGTTGATCGGAAAGCGCGGCTCAAAGTTGTGCGCGACAAAAAGGAAGTGGTTCTGACCGTTACGATCGGCGAGCTCAAAGAGGAGGAAATCGTCGCCGCGGGCAAGGAGCGGGGAGAACTTGGATTGACGGTACAACGGCTTACGCCGCAAATAGCGGAAAGCCTGGGGCTGGAGCGTGTTGAGGGCTTAGTGATCACCGCGGTCGAGCCCGGCAGCGTCGGAGATGAGGCCGGCTTGCGCCGAGGAGACGTGATTTTGGAGATTGATCGCAAGCCGCTTCGCAGCCTTGCAGATTACCGCAAAGCGATCGAAGGAGCCCGCAAGGGAAAAGGTATTCTGTTTTTGGTTCGACGCGGAGAGACAACGCTGTTCCTGGCGCTAAAGCCCCCACAGTGAGTCCTACCTCTTATCGCTGTCTGAAGAAAGAGGGTCGGATTGCGTTTAGCTCCGACCCTCTTTTTATTGCGGTTTTCGCGGGCTGCGTGATAAATTGTTTTCCGAGGTTGACGTTTTGAAAAAGGCCCGCGTGAAGCGTGTGCAAATTCTGGTCACCGCAGGCGCCTTATCTGCTGTCGTCGTGATTGTGTTGGTCATGCTGACCGCTTGGTATGTCAAGCACTTGGAAGCGGTGGTCACAGACAAGTTCGAGGGTCAGAAATGGAAATTTCCCTCCAAGATTT
>JBOHVR010000506.1:0-9576 GCA_050735755.1 Binatia bacterium | reverse complement strand
GACCTGAAGGTGGCGGAAATGGATATCGAGGCGCTTTTGAAAGCTGATACTATCGAATTGAAACAGGTTGAAGCGAAGATTCGCGAGATTGAAAAAATCAAAGGGGATCTGCGTTTTGCCCGTATCCAGGCCTTAGAGGAGGGCAAGGCCCTCTTATTCCAGGAACAGCGCGCAAAGCTCAAAGAGATTCTGGCTGATCCCAAACATGACCATGCGCGCGCCAGTTAGTGTCCCCAATTGATTTTGCTGCATGAAAACGATCGGTATCGTGGGGTGCGGCGCGATCTGCCGCGCCTTGTTAAAAGCATCGGAAGAAGGCGTCCTTAGGGTCCCCTGTATCGGGGTTACGAGCAGAACCGAGCCCAGCGCGCGGGCATTTCTTTCCGCGCTGCAAAATCCTCCGCCTTATTTATCCCGCCAAGAGGTGATCCAGAAAGCTGATCTTATCGTGGAAGCGGCGGGACGAGCGGTCTTTCCCGATCTCGCGCGCGAGGTTTTCAGCGCCGGCAGGGACCTGATGGTGATCAGTGTCGGCGCGTTGCTGGAGTATCCGGAGATCATTGCGCAAGCGCGCGCGACGGGGTGCCGGCTTTACGTTCCGTCCGGTGCGATCGCGGGCCTCGACGGGATCAAGTCGGCATGCGTAGGAAAAATCGTGCGAGTCACGATGACGACGCGCAAACCGCCCAAAGGATTGGAAGGGGCGCCTTACCTAGTCGAGCGAGGAATCTCCCTTAGCGGGCTGACGGAAGAGCGCGAGGTTTTTTGCGGGGCTGCGCGCGAGGCGTGCCGGGGCTTCCCGTCGAACGTTAACGTTTCAGCCGCCGTCAGCCTAGCCGGTATCGGACCTGACCGAACCACAATCCGCATCCTTGCGGTTCCGGGGCTACAGCGCAACTGCCATGATATCGAGGTCGAAGGAGAATTCGGTTATCTTAAAATTCACATCGAGAATATTCCCACTGAGAACCCTCGTACGGGCCGCCTAACTGCGCTGTCCATCATACGTTCCGTGCAGGACGCCGCCGATTCGGTGCGCATCGGAACGTAACCAAGACGTGAAGAACGTAGAACTGATTGTCCGGCTGCTGGAGCAGGCGGGAGTGCGGTGGGTTTTTGGCGTTCCCAGCGGCCCCGTTCTGCCTCTGATTGAAGCGCTCTGGCACAGCTCAATCCAATATGTCCTTACCGTCAACGAGACCTCTGCCGGCTTCATGGCAACTACGACCGGACAACTGACAGGCAAGCCTGGGGTTGCGGTTTCGACATTGGGACCGGGAGCGACTAATTTGGCGACCGGCGTCGGCTGCGCCTGGCTCGATCGCGCTCCTGTTATTGCGCTCACCTGCAATGTCACAATGCCGTGGCTCGAGCGGCGCATCCAGATGAGGATCGACCACCACGCTCTGTTTCAGCCGCTGACGAAAGCAACTTTTCCCTTGCGCGCGAACGCGGTTGCGGGCCCGCTGGCGGAGGCCATTACGCTTGCCTGCAGCGAGCCTCCCGGGCCGGTGCATCTGGATTTGCCCGAGGATGTGGGTACGGCTCCGGCGACGGAAGCGCCTGAACTGACTCCAATCCATAACGCGCTTGCGGATATCGGAACCGCCGCTGCGGCGGCTGTGCAAACTGCGTTGGCTCGAAGCCGGCGGCCTCTTGTCGTCACCGGCCTCACGTTTACGCGCAGCAAAGCGACGCCACAGCTATGCGAATTTGTCGAAAAACAGAACCTGCCGTTTATGTCCACACTCCACGCCAAAGGATTTCTTCCTGAAAACCATCCGAACTGGGCAGGGGTGCTGGAGAGAGCGCGGCGCAGCGACGTGCGCGCGTTCGTGCGCAAGGCGGATCTCATTATTGCTGTTGGCTACGACCCTATCGAGGTCAACTACGAGGAGTGGATCGGAGACCTGCCGGTCGTTCATATCAGCACGGAAAGCGCGGATGTTGGGCCTGAAGTGTGGGTGCTCTTTAATGAGGGCGGCGACATGGATCGCGCGATCACGAGCGTGAGCGAGCTTCCCAAGGCGCCGAATGAATGGAGCATGGCCGATTTTGAAACACATCGAGCGCTTTTGGCAAAATCCCTGCGGCCGCTTTGCCAAGGCATCGGACCGCATCATGTCATGGATGTTGCGCGTGAGAAGCTGCCGCGTGACGGAATTTTAGTTTACGATGTCGGCGCGCACACACACCAGATTGCCGCGCAGTGGCGCACCGATCTTCCCTGGAGCTGTTTATCGACTAACGGTTGGTCGTCGATGGGTTACGGCATGCCTGCGGCATACGCGGCCAAGCTCGTGTATCCGGAGCGCCAGGTCGTTGCCATTGTCGGAGACGGCTGTTTTCAGATGACGGTGGGGGAGTTGGCGGTGGCGAAACGCCTGGGGTTATCTGTCCCCACGATTGTTCTTAATGACGGCTGGTTAGGTTTGATCAAAGTAAAGCAAGAACGCAAAAGCTATGGTCTCTCAGGGGTCTTTCTCGGCGAGCAGTCCGAATCGCCCAGCCACTATTTCGGCGTCCCGTGCCGTTCGGCGAAAAACGAAAGCGAACTCCGCGCGGCATTGGACTGGGCCTTTGATCTCAAAGGCCCCAGCGTCATCGAAGCCTTCATCAACGTCGAGCCTTATTCGCAGACCGTGTATGACTGAAAGACGATAAGTAGCGCGAGCGAAAACAGCCGTGCTTTAACCCTGCTGGGTCAATTTCCCACAGCCTCCGGTCTCAAGCCATACCCAAATCTCGAAAAGTCTGTCATTCCCGAATGCTGCTATTGGGAATCCAGAGGAAACTCTGACTGGACCCCCGACGAAAACATTTGGGCGTGACAACTTTGGATAAGTTCTTATAAATGTTTTTGATACTCGGGTAACTTGCTGCCGGGAGATTCATTGCAACGGGCTTGCAGTCGACTATGGCGGGTTCCTACAACCCCGCTTGGTCAAGCAGCTTCATGAAGTTTCGCTTTGGCTTGTGAGCTGCACGGACTTTGTCCAGGTAATTTGCGAATTCGGGCTCCCGCCCCAGCCGCACCATCAACTCCCGCACCTTTCGTAGGAATCTGATCGCCTGCTCGTATGCCGAGTTGTTCTTCTGATCGAGGGTGGGCTCGATCTCGCGCTGGTAGATCGGAACTGCATCTTGGGGATGTTCTTTCTCCCGCTTGGCGGCGAGCTCCAGCCAGAGGTTGTTTGAACAGCCGCCCTCTTGGGCTTCACGCCACGCGGTGTCGACGTCTTTCTCCCAGAGGAAGATTCGAACGAGCTCCGAATGGTCTGCCTTGTGATACCAGGGCCATCGATCCTTTAGCCGTTCGTGCTTTGCTTCGGCAATCGTCTTTCGCAGGTGCTCGAGCATCCTCTCTCGCCATGGCTCCCAGTGTCCGATTCGGTCGGCGTGAGCCTTCAGCTTCTTAAACTGTTCGAGACTTGGCGATTCGGTGAACTCGTCCCAGATCAGCGCCATCGCCTCGTCGTGACGTTTGCGGCGGTGATACTCCTCGGCCAAAAATTCGCGCAGCCGCGAGTCGGTCCGTTCGGGAAACGCCTTAACTCCCCGCTCCGCCCACTCAAGTGCTAAGTCGCGCTTACCGGCGCTCTTGTAGGTCTCGGCGATCTGGAGATAGTGGTAAGCAGAGGAAAGGTCGCGCTTCTTGACGGCGACGACCGCCTCCGGGTTCCCGGTCTGCCGCGCGAGTGTCTCCATGATGTGCGTGATGCGAAATCGCTTACCGTATTTTTCTGAATCATCGCGGCCGGGCCCGAGCGCCGGCACCTTGGACCATTCCGCCTCGGCCAACTTTCTGTAGACGTCCAGTCCTTTTTTGCCGAGAACGTCCGCGTAAGTTTTCGCGGCGCCGTAGAACGTGTCATAGTCGGTGCGCATCTCCCATGCGAAGAGTCGCCGCGCCAGCGCTTCCGGGTCGGGTTTGGCCTTCTTGCATGCCTGGTGATGGAGATCCTGGAGCTGTTCGAGAATTCCACCCATGTACCCATCCGAGTCGTCCACCGATCCTACGGCTTCCTCAACGGCTTCGAGAGCATGCTCCGCTAGCTCGATGACCTCCGCGGGATGGTCCTCTTTGAGAAGTTCCGCGACGGAGCTGATCGCCTCTTCGATCCCGCACGCATAGTTGTAAGCGCTTCGGTAATCCACGAAACCATCCCATTCCACAGCCTCATCGATGGCCTGCCGATAGATAGCCAGGTCGAGTCCCTTTGAGCTTTCTTTCGCCGCCTTCATAAGCAGGCGCTGCTGGAGACGGTCGTCTGTCATCGCGTGCTCCACGAGCATATCCACCAGCGTCTTCTTGTCTTGCCGGGAGAGATAGACCCGGGCGTCGTCCATAGTCGTTACAGCACGGGCTGCCTTGGGTGCTCCCTTCTTCGGCTGTTCGCTTTCAATCCATGCCAATCCTACGGCCACACAATGCTTGCAAAAATCGCCATCCGCCTCCACGGGGCAGGTGCACGAGTATTCCAGGTCTTCCTTCTCAATCCACAGCTCGACCCGATACGGCTGCGTTCCTCGCACCTTTGCCGTGATCGTCCCGTTGTCCTCAGCTAGGGCTTCGACCTGTCCATTGACAAAGTAATCCTCGCCGCGTTCGAACGACCGCGCGCCCGCCATACGGCGGAGCGTCGGACGGTCAAGAAAGCTAGCGAGAGGGGAAGATGTTTTCACTGATTGTCGATGACGTAGGGAAGAGACGGAGTTTCACGCTCTCGCTTAGACCGGCTATCCGGTTCGGCGACGCCGTTTGGTTAGCTCTGCGGCACGGATCGTTTTTAGTTTCAAGCAGCGTGCAAGCGCTGCCGCATTCGGCGAAAGCCGGGGAGCGATCTCTGTCAACGATCGTTTCTTTTCAGCTTTGTAGATGTCAGCGCGGGCACGGTGAATCCATTCTAGAGAGGGGTAGTTCCATTTTTCTTTTGATCGTGTCTTTTTATTCATTCGGCACCTCCGGCGGCGAACTTGCGCGTGGAGCAGATCGTCGAAGTACAGAGACGCAAGCCGAGCGCGGTCTTCGGGTGTAGCACCGTCCGGGTCGAAGCCACGTCGCCGCTCGGCCTCCTCGCGCGCTACGTAAGTCCAGCCTATTTCC
The DNA here is from genome assembly GCA_050735755.1 of Binatia bacterium. Lineage (GTDB taxonomy): Bacteria > Desulfobacterota > Binatia > UBA9968 > UBA9968 > DATMAM01. The sequence goes on along the minus strand of JBOHVR010000506.1, from coordinate 4,469 downwards.
TGGGCGTAGACGAGGATACGAGCCTGGACGGTTTTGTGTTCCCCGGGCGACGGCATGAATTACGTGAAAGGGTCGTCGAGATCCCACACGCGCACTTTTCTAGCTCGCGCCCGCAACACCGGAGCGGCCATTTCTTGGAGGCGTACCACAACTCGGACCTTTTCCGGAAAAGGCAGCGCCGCCAGCTTGTGCCGGCGCGTTTCTTGCGCGGCGAAAAGCCGGGCGATTTCCAGTTTCAAGGTGTCCATTGCTGCCATTTTACTGCCAGCTTCAGGGCAATTTGCTCACCCTTGATTTTTTTTGATGTACTCTTCCATACGCTTCCCGACGCCGATCAATGTCAGCCCGACTATTTCCCGCGCCTTCTCATCGTAGCGAATAAGCACTCCTTCACCCACGTCGACTCCCACCGCCGGCTTTGGTTTGCCAAAACTAATGTAGAGAGTGTCGGCTTCGCCATCATATTCCCAGTCTAGGGGGGCACCCTTTTTTTCAAACAACTTTACGGCTTCCATACAATGTTCCTCCAGTCGGCAGGTTTGGTAGCAAGATAAGCTGTCAGGACAAAGCCGTCATCTTCACTCAGCTCGCGATAGACTACGCAGCAATATTTCTCCGTCAGCGGTGTTTTGGGATAGTGCCTGACGGCGATCAACGTTCCTGCATCACCGTGCTGAACATAATCAGGTAACGAAAGCGTCTCCAAAATTCTTTCGCCTTGGCTATTCATCTCGGGATGTCGACGCTCAATATGTTCCATTCGCTCCGGCGTCAGTCGAATCGGAACTCCAGCAACCGATTCAACGATTTGCATTTAACGCCGACCTAAAGGCTTCTTGGGAGGACGATTGCCATTTATCACGTCACTTTCTCCATATCTCGCGGCGCCCTGTGGCAATGTCTTCCGCTGAAATATCCACTCCCAAATCGGCCCAAAGACCTTTAAGGCTGCGGCGCGACTGGCGCTCACCGGCTTTCCTTTCCAGAGACTCTACGAAATCCAGCACCTCTTTTTGCTTATCCACCGGCAATTTGAGCAGTTTTTCCAGAACCGATTTTTCTATGCTCATCGTCCCCTCCAGTTAGTCAGGGGTTTTTTGAACGCACGCGATCGTGCTCTTCGATTGCGGCTATCGACGCACTATAGCGCGTTGGACGCCGCGATTCTATTGACGCGCTTACCTGGTAAGCGCACCGACGGAATGAACATTCATGGCGCTTAACTTCTCCTGCGTTATCCGCAATTCATCGACCGAGCAGACCATTCCTGGCCACACAACGCCCAGGCCACGTCCTCCTGGAGCGGCGCGCCTCTTCCGCTTGTTCCGGCGAGATATTCCGGCAGTACAGCCGGGAAATTGTGCGTCTGCGAGCGCTCGTAAGCCTTCGCCTTGGTTCAACAACACGTTGCGGCTCCAGCCGAGTTTTGCAGTGGCACGGAGATAATAGAGACGGGCCGCGGGTGTCTCCACTTTATTGAGGATTTGTAGATGATGCCCCCAGGGAATTTCTGCGACAGCTTGTCGCAGAAATTCCGGTGGCCCGGGTTGTGCGGCCACAGTGCCGATTCCTGCCACAGGTTGTGGCAGTTTCTTCGACCCCTTGAGTTCGCCTAATTCTGCGACAGCTTGTTGCAGAAATTGGGCATCGGAGTACGTCGAGTAAAACCGCCGCATGTCCCAGAGATTCCTGGCTGAGAATCCACTGGTTCCCGGAAAAGCTTTTTGCAGGTCTTTAGCCAGGGCCTCGACCACGGAATCGCCCGCAGCCCATCGCCGCTTGTCTTTCCACAATGCCTTTACCGATGTCCCAGTAGAGTAGGATGATGTCTCGGTTTACTGCCCGCGCCGCTGCTAGGCGCGCCGACGCGATCCGCTGCTTCAGCTCGGTAACAAACTCAGTGTATTCGCGGCTCAGTGCGATTTTGCTTTTCCTGATTGCTCAGAAGCTCCACCAGGTTGTTGGAGAACTTTTGGCAACGGCTTGTAGCCAAAAATCTCTCACAGGCTGTGAGAGATTTTCTGGCACAACCTGTGCCAGAATTCCGTCCAGGTCGAGATCGTGGACCCGGGTCTGCGCCGGCATCAACTGGTGGTCCATCGTCTCCCTCGCCCCAGTCTATGTCCCATATCTTCATGCAGCCGTAACCCGGTGGATCAGGTCCGCGACGACTTTGGGAACTGCACCAGTAAACGGCTCCGTACCGCAGGTCTTGGCCGACCCGAGCAGAGCTGCGAAATGCAACTGTCCTTCAGGGCTGATGCTCACGGATAAAGTTCGTTGTGGTGACCGATACCATTCCACAGTGATCTGCCCGTCCGGTTCAGCGCCAATGAACGGCAAGGGTGTGCTGAGTGGTAAAGCCGCCAAAAATTGATAAGCTAAATGGTAGGTCTCTTCGCGCACTGCTTGAGCGCCGTAGCCGTCCCAATTGGCCTCACGACACTCCTCGAAGGTTTTCAAAAGCTCTTCGAACACGCCGGTTTCATGGGCCTAGAGAATTACTCCGCCAACTGAAAATCTACGTTGCGCGTGTCCGTCACGCGCTTCGATGCATCAAGGATCTCAAACGAAATCAGGTTGCCTTCCTTATCATAATCAAGAATAACGCCCGGCTTGTCCTCATCGCTCTCGTGCACGGGCGTATTATCCTTAAGAACGACGCTCAAGGTGTCTGTCCTAGGATCGTAACGTACCTTCATACTTCAGCCCTCCAATACTTGAAAACCTTACTGGTGCGATAGGCAGTTACTACTTCAGCAGGCTTTCGATCGATATCCACAAACACCCGCACCAAATGCTCCGAACCAAACTCCTGAACCCGCGATTGCAACACGACACGACCGGGTCGAACTTGCAGCCGTTGCTCCGGACTTTTTAGAATGCCGTCAATGGTTTCCGCGCTTAGTCCGCGTCTTTCAATTTCCGTCGTCGCATGATCGGTAATAATATAGTCCGTGATCGGCTCTGCTGCCACGTTCAGCCTCTACCGCGACGCGTCTCAAACCCCAGCTCCGGGTGTATTGCCCTTATCTTGCCGCTTTGCCGAAGCTTTGCCAACCTGTTGATAAGGCCCTCATCCTCCGTCATGGAAATACAGATACGTTCAATGCTCAACAATTTTGCCTCATGCAATCCGATCGCATGAATCAGCACGCTCTGATTCGGAATCAACTCCCCCGCGCCTTTTAGCTCCGCAAGCGCTTTGTTGGCTGCGATCGCCTTTCCAAGCACCGCTTTTGTCTCAAGTTCCGCCTTCGGCGGAAGCAGTGGAAGATCGTTGTACGGCTTATCCGGGTCAAAGGGCATCAGGCGATCTCCGTATCACTTATGTCCACCTCCTGGACATATCCCGTGAACATGTCCAAAAAAGCCGAAAATTTGGACATATTCTAACAACGTGTTCGCCCCGCAAACATATCAGCAAATTGCCCCGGAATCACGGTGATTTCCGTGAAAGAACTGCGGTCTCGATTGCTAGAATAGCGTCGTACCGGCTCTGAAATGTGGGCTTATCCGTGTTGACGTAGGCGTTTCGTGGGTCATCGTGTTCGGTGATGCTGAGTTTAGCGTACAGGTCTCCTAGGTTGTGGCTTCAGTTGACGTGAGAGGAGTTACTCTTGTGAAGTGAGGAAAATCTGTAACAGGAAGACTCTTTTGTTTGAATTGATGCCGCTGATTATTAAAGACGTGAGCGTTGACTACCGATTCGATCAATCGACGCATTTTCGCAGCCAGTTCTTCTTTCGCCGCCCTTGAAGGTTCGGCAGGGGTTGCCAGAATTTTAGTGATATCTGTCTTCAATTCATGACTCTTTTCACTATAGTCAGCAACGATGGCGCAATTCTCAAGTACCTGAACAGACAAGTCGTTATTGAGGCCGCTCTTGTTCAGAGTCAGCTGAAGTTGAACAAAAAACTCCCAATTGTGGGTAAGAACGATTATTTGCCGCTCGCGATGGTTAAGCGCGAAATCTCTGAGCCGAGCACAGTAGTTCGCGATGAAGTTATAGTCGAAGCTGGAAACAGGATCATCGAACACAATGACCGATTGGGAACAACTCTCAAGCTCCGCGAAGAATAGAGCTAGGGCATGAGACTCTTTGTTCGCCTTCACTAAATATATTGTTAATCTCCTTGCCTCCCACTTGTGGTAAGAGCGTTACCAACGCTTCACTTCCCTTATTTTCGAGTGTCACACCGAACGCGGTCATAGGCTTCTCTGTAAGAGCCTTGTATTCCGCATTTAGCCGCGCCTCGAAGTCGGAGACAACAAGTTGCCGGTGAGTTTCCTTTGCCGTGTCGGTTATTTTCTTCAGTAGTGGCGTAAATGAGGGCAACGTGTGTTGGGTTTCACATTAAACTGCCAATTTCTTGCTGATTATTTTGACCCATCTGAATGAACGAATGCCGGGGCGGGTGGTGCCGTCCCGGCATTGTTACTTACACCAATTCGGTAGCGGCGAGTCG
>JBOHVR010000505.1:0-2624 GCA_050735755.1 Binatia bacterium | reverse complement strand
GCTTGGTAAGACTCAACCGCTTGACCCCAGAGTTCCAGCTTAAATTAGACGTCTCCCAGCGCGCCGTAGTGCGTGCCCGAGTCCTCGCCTTTTTTCCGTGCCTGCTCCAGGAACTCTCTGGCCTTCTGAAAGTCGTCCTTCGCCAGCAACAAACGGCCCCAGGCGAGAAACACGGCTGAATGATCCGCTTTGATTTGCCGCGCCTGACTGAACCACTTTTCCGCTTCCTCCAAATCGCGATTGTGAAGCGCGATGTTGCCCAATCCCAAATAAGGAAGCACCTCGCGGCTGCCCAATTCGATCGTCTTGGTGTAGACCGTCTTGGCGTCACGCAGATAGAAGTCGTCGCTCATCTGCAGAATCGCGGGGACCGCCTGCGGCGAGAGCTTCAGCGCCGTGAGCGCGGCTTCCGCGGCATCCGCGCTCTTCTCCTGTTCAAGCGCAAGCTTTACTTTGAGGACGTAAAAGTCCGGATTCGCCGGATCCAATTGGATGGCTTTGTTTATTTCCTCTACCGCTCGCGCCATCCAAGCGCTGCCTTGATAGGCCTGTGCCAGGTAAAAATGCCGCAGCGGTTGAGGCACGGGAATGGAATCAGAATTGAGCCAGGGAGCATCGACGAGGAAGGGTTCCATAATTTTGCGATTCAGGTTCGATGTCGCGCGCCGCAGGCTCTTCGGAGCGGAATATTCCAGTTGCGCGCCATCATCCGTGTTGACCTCGGCGCCCGCGGTAAAGGCCGTGAGCTCCTTTTTTCCCATGCGATAAAATCCGAGAACGGAATAGATGTCCGATAAACCTAAATCTTGGAAATCAGATTTCATCTTTTCGTTCTTCGCATAATACTCCTGGAGCAGCCGGTAGTTGAACACTTGTTCCTTCATGCTGCCCACCATAAGAAAATCACTCTCTTTCATGCACCAGACAGTCACGTGAGGAAAACTTTCTCCGAACGTGCGAAAGACCATGCGAAAATCGTCCGGCGACATCGAATAGTTATGCACCCACTGAGCGAAGATGCCATTCTCGTTGAGCTTGGCTTTGATCACCTCGTAGAATTCGCGCGTGTAAAGATTAGCCACCCCGGCTATCCACGGATTCGAGGGCTCGGAGGAGATAACATCGTATTTTTTGGACGTAGCCAAAATATAGTTTCTTCCATCCGTGGGAATGACGCGCACCCTACGATCCTCCAAGATCCTTCCGTTCTTCTCGTTGAAGAACGTGGCCGTCTTCACCATGGCAGGTTCGATTTCAAGAACTTCGATCTCCTCGATCATCGGAAAAGCGCTGACCGCCCTGGTCGTCATGCCCGTCCCGAGACCGATGATCGCAGCGCGCTTCGCGCCGGGATTCATGAAAATGGCGATGTAACCGCTCATCAACTGCGTTAATGCGTCGCCATGAGACCCGTCAATCTTTCCATTGGTTTTCCAGTAGATATAGTCCGGCCCGATGCGCTGCACGCTAATCGTCGCAGTCAAGCCTTCTTTGTAATAGAGCATTTCGTCCCGATGCATGTCCTCGAGCCGTAGAGAGTCGAGCGGCAAGTCTTCGTAACGCTCGTTGTAGATGGTGACGCCGCTGGTCAATACATAGGGATCCCACCTGGGCGTGCGCAGCGGAATCAAAATCACGGCAGCCATGACCGCGATTCCCAAAGCGGTTCGAACCGACAGCGAATACCGCGGATCCACCACCACGAGAAACCAACCCACAAGAAGGTTAATGACCACGGCGACGAGAATTGAATTCTGGACGCCGATCACCGGGATGAGAATGAATCCGCCGGCAAACGCTCCTAGAATCGCTCCCAGAGTGTTAGCCGCATAAGAAATGCCGACGCTGCTCCCCACGTGATAGACGCTCTGCGTGAAAAGACGCGCTACCAGGGGAAACGTCATCCCGAAAAATAAGGTCGGGAGAAGCATCACGAGCGCCGACAGCAACAATTGAATCGTCAGAAAGAGGGCGAACGAATCACCGAACCCGCCCAGCAAACGCAGGAAAATGAGCGGCAGCTTTTCAAACAGCGGGATGGTTGCCAGCGCGGAGAAGCCCGCCAAGAATTCAATAACGCCGAAGGTGCTTACGCGCGCTTCACTTTCCCCCATGAACCGGGCGTAGAAAAACCCTCCCAAGGCGAGGCCGATTAGAAACGTCACCAGCATCGTTGTGAACGAATAAACGGAGCTGCCCAGAACCATCGTGAGCGCGCGGGTCCAGGCGTTCTCATAAACCAAAGCGGAAAATCCCGACAGGCCAAAGGAAAAAAGCAGCACCCACCCTAACCAAGATGGCACCTCACCGGGATTCAGCGGCGCGCTCGCGAGCAACGGCTCCTCGGTAAGTTCGACCGGCTTTTTGTCACGCAGGCGATCGACGATGAAAATCAGGAGCGCAATGACAAGATTGAGTCCGGCGGCGATGAATACCGCCCCGCGCATGCCGAATTTCGGGATGAGAACGTAACCCGCCGCGGCGCAGCCGATAACAGCTCCAAGCGTATTGGTTGCATAGAGATTACCGACGCGTCGCCCCAGGTGCGTTAGGGAATGGACAAAAAAGCGGCTCAGCACCGGCAGAGTCGCTCCCATAAGAATGGTTGGAAACACGAGGAGAAC